>JBAXGK010000084.1:0-8137 GCA_037139435.1 Candidatus Omnitrophota bacterium
CAGGAAACCTTATGACGCTTATAGATCGAAACGGTCGCGCATCAAGAAAATTGTTTAAATGGATAGCGGCTCTGACGCTTCAAGCGTTCATTTCCTCGAATCTATTTTTTGCAAATCCCTCTGAGATTTTCGCTCAAGAAATTCCGATGTCTGCCCCGTTGAGCTTTTCCGAAAGCTTTTTAAAATTCCCGTCCGAGCTTGGCAAGTGTGACGGTCTTTTCAGCCCGTTATCCGGGAATCAATCGGTCTTCTTCTTCCATATTAAGGATGCTCATGCTTCCGCACAGGCCCAGGAAAATATTGCACGTATCCTCACGCGGCTTTATGAAAGAAAACAGCTCGATCTTGTCTTTGTCGAAGGCGCTGCAGGTTCTCTTATGCCCAAGCGCCTTGATGTGTTCGAAGAACCTCAAAAGAATGCGGCGTATAAGAAAGACCTATTTAATGCGGGTTTGCTGAACGGAGCGGCCTATTTTATCGCTTCTCAGAAAGGCGCCTCATCTTACGGCCTGGAAGAGCCCGGTGTGTATTTTGACCACTTGCAGATCTTCAGGCGTGTTGTGGCGGCCCGGCCGGGGACGGAGAAGTTTTTTAATGCGGTTGAAGTTCTGATGATGAACACGTTCAAGAATATTCTCCGGGTGGATGTGTTTGTGTTCCTCAAAGAATGGAAGATGCAGCATCAAAGGGAATTGTCATGGGGCCGGTATCTTCCGTTCCTGATCCGGAGCGCTGAAAAATTTCTGGGACTGGATCTTCAAGATTATCATGCGCAAGTTGCCTGGCCCAATCTGGTCCGCTTTCGTCATGTGGATCCGCTGCAAGACCAGATCCATGCGCAGGCGGTGCAAAAGGAATTCCGGGAGGTTTCCAAAGTCTTGGAGGGCGAGCGGGATCCCGCGCTCCGGCAGACCATGACTTTACTGTCGGCGACCATCGAAAGTCAGACTGCCATCATCCGTGAAACACCTGATTTTAGGAAGTATGTAGAAATTCTTGTTGAAGCCTGCCGCCGGGAAGGTGTCCTCTTGCAGCAGTATCCCAACCTTGTCCGTTATCTTGCCTTCAGGATCTTCCGCTCGGAGATCGAACCGGAAGGTTTGCTTGCCGAGGTGGAACGGCTTGAGGATGCCATTTTTGACAAACTCTTTTCAAAAGGAAAGATGCGGGGGATCATTTCCGCCTATAGGGATTTCTTCCTCCTTAAGCGTGCTTTTGAGCTTGATCTGGATCGGTCGGAGTCCAAGCGGTTTCTAGCCTTGGATATTGAACAAAAGGTCCGTCAGTTCTCCAAGATCTCACAAGGATACGATCTCCAGGAAGAAAATGTGATACGCGGAGCGAACTTGGTCAAACAATTCTATATGGCCGCTCAAAAACGCGACGGCGTCTTCATGGAACAGGTAAAAAATAGTCTTGATAAGGCGCAGGTTTTTCCCGACAGGCCGTTTTTTATCGCCCTGGTCACAGGGGGATATCATGCGGAGGGGATCGAGAATTGGTTTCGGACAAAGGGACTTCCGTTCGCGAGTATCCAGCCGTCATTTAGGGATGAAGCCAAAACGGATCGCTATGAGAATCTCCTCATGGGGGATTACCGGACGAACGATACTTTGGCTCCAGCACAGGGTTCCATCGAACCGGATGCGACGGCCAAAAAACTTATGGGTCGTGATGCTTTCTTAGCGTTCCGAAGTGCTGAAGCAAGCATCATGGCTAAACACGGCGTAGCTCGATCTCAAAACACAGGATTGGGAAAGTCGGTCAGGCATGAGAACCGGAGCACCTCTAAAGAAGGAGTTCGCCGGACTCCTAACTTGGCGGGCCGGTCAGAAGTCAGGTCCGGGGAATCGAAACCGATATCAGAGATGAATAGAAGGCGTTTTTTAGCTTTAGCAGGGATGGCGCTTGCCGGACTTGTTTCGGGCTGCGCCACAGTCTCGCATACAGAACTTAAAAAGACCCTCCGTGCAGCTGAGGAGTATGCCCTTCCGCAAAAGCCTGTTGCCGTGCTTCCAGTAACTCATGTTGACTCCCGGTCACTGCTTCAGAAGGTTCTCGAGAACGATCCCAAAGTCAAAAAAGCTGAGATCGAAATCGTGATCAAAGAAATTGAAAAGGACCGCCTGAAAGGCAGTTGGTCGATTTTTACAAAGGTCGCTTTGGTGGACGGGAAACCTGTTTTTAGCGGAGGGTTGGGAGCAGCTATCCCTCATGTAGTAGAAGGCGGTGTTGCGGGGTATGGGGTAGGCAGCCTGGCAACGCTGGCAGTTGATCTTGCGGCTTCGCTTAGCAGTATTTTGCGAGGAGAGCCCATGCTAGCCAAGGCGCTTGCCGAAAAGATCGCGCAAACGGCGCAACTCAATCACCAGAAAGTTATCGGGGATCGCTATGCGCACTATGCCGGGATCGCACTTGAGATCAAGGAGCTCCAAGCGCTTTACGAGACCTCTCAAAAAGCGATACAAGCTTTAGAGGCGGCCATGGTGGTGTCGCAGGGAAGAGTTGAAGCTTCCGAACTTGAAAGGATGAAGATCCGGAATATCCAAAGCGAGTGGCAGCTTAAGGCTGATGAGTATCGCTCTTCACTTAAGGCGAAAGAAGCTCTGCTGGTTAACCTTTATGCGCCGGGAATGGCCGCTGAAACGGAATTTGTAATCGATTTAAAAGAAAATACGTTGCCACCTAGTTGGAAATCCGATCTTGGACTTATTGAACGCTTGCGTCATGACGCGACAACCAAGAGTGGCAAACAGCCTCCTCCCAACCGGGAACTGGCTGTGGCTTATAAAGGGCGCGAAGCGGCTGTGATCGTCCGGGAACTCGAGCATGCCAGAGGCCGTTTCAGCCTTGGGTTTGGAGGGTTCAGTTTTATTGATAATTTAGGTAGTCCGTCGAGCATGAGTTCCTCTACTAAAGGAGATATTGGGACGGCTTGGGATTCAAGCTTGGACCGGCGCACCAAGGACCAGACCGCCGGAGGTCTAAAGGGCCAAATCTCTTTTGGGAAGAGCGTTGATGTGGAAGAGAGGGTGTCCTCCAAGAAAGTGGAGATCACAGACAACATTCTCCTGGATGTCCAGCGAACGGTTGAAGATGAGATTTCCGGGCTTGTTTACCGGATGGGAAAGAACCAGGACAAGATAAAAACTCTTACGGGGGAACTTCAGCGTCTTGAGAATGATATCCGTCGTGCCCGGCAAGCGCAGGTGGCCGGGCGCCGGCTTGTTACGGAAGATAAGCTAGCTGAATATATCTCAGAGGCATGGAAATGTCAGATGGGGCTTATTGAAGCTCGCGCCGAGACGAACAAGGCAATCCTCAAGCTTGAAGAAATCGCAGGCGTTTTGGGCGAGCTTTCGTGGCGGAATGTTGGAGGCGGCCGATCGGAGCTCCGGGCGGGGAAGGTTTCACCGCAAGCGTTGGCGGCTATTGTGGGAACAGCGGGGCTTTTGGCCGTGATGACGGGTCAAATCTTACTTCTTAGACCGCACCTTGAAAAAACATCGCAGCATGCCTTTTGGCTCTCGCTTGCTGTGAACATCCCATGGGCCGGTCTCATCGCGGCATATTGCGTGTGGATGCAGGATCATCTCCACCGCGGGTTGAAGGCGCTTACCTCGAACAATTATTGGATAGATGTCCGAGATTCCGCCTTGCCAGCTGCAGCGTTTGCAGCTTTTTTCACCGTCTATTTTGCGGGGATCGGCAAGATCGATCTTTCTCCGTGGATGAACAATGGGACCGAGATCGCCCTCAAAACGGCAGTGGACGGAATGTTGAATTATTTTATCTTCTATCCTCTGATACTCTGGAAATTCTTTACTAGGAATTATAAAGAAGAACACCGAAATGAGCCTTTAAAGGTGTTTCAAACAAGGCTTTATTTTGATGAGAGCCGTAACAAGTTGATCCGTTGGTTCCTCCCGGTGGAGGTCGTGGCGATGGTCGTCAATAAGCTTTGTAGCCCCTATCTTTCAGAGCCCGTCGTTCTTGCCGGGGATATTGCTTTCACCTGGGTCGCCTTGAGAATGATTGAAAAGATTTATCAACCAGCGCCGGAAGAGGGCGGTGAAAAACATTTTGCTTCAGAATGCTCCATAACAGAGCCGATGGCGGAAGGCGTTTCTATTCGGTCGGAAGTCCGTAGTGTTCAAAAAATACGGAGTGTGAGAAAACCTGCCTTTTTAAATTTGAAGCTTTTTGTCGGGGTCATTGCGCTTTTCTTTTCGCTCACAACGGGTGCTTTTGCCGAGGCTCACGGAACAAGTTTGAAGGGGCCAGTGTCTGGCGCGGATGTGGGGACAGAACTGCGGTCGGGAGATCTCGGAACGGAATTGGGAGATGCTTACACCTTGTATGACGGGTTCACGGCACGTATCCTTAATACCATACCTCCAGGCGGTGGAAGGGAAGATCTTAAACGGTTTGCTCAAATACTTCGGGTTACCATCGTTTCAGAAGAAACGCTTCGCCAGGCTCAACTCTTGTTTGTTCGGGAAGTAATGCATGTTCAGGATACCGCGAGATCTGGTTCTGGATTTAAAGATGCTTCCGCAGGCGTCGTTGCCCCAATCGAAAAGACCCCAACGGAAGCTTCTCCAGTCGCTCATCCTTCAACGCCTTTATCTGAAACCATCAAAACAGCCGCAGTTTCCGGTCCTTCTGCAGTCGGGGCCGGTGTGGTCGGAGCCGTGAGCGAGAAATCTTCGGCTAGTGGACGTGCCGATGTGGAAACGGTGACAGCCGTTCAAAATGCTTCAGCTGCGGCACTAACCGAATTAGATATGCAGCTGGGAAAGGCAGTGCCGGGGTTTAAGAAGCTCCTGAAGAATCCTAAAGCGGATCCGGCTACGATCGAAGGCTATCGCGAAGCCGTTTTGAATGCGATTCTTACAGCGCGTCCTGTGGATCCGAAAAAGACAATCGATCCCAAGAGCTTCCAAAAGGTTTTTTTTAATTGGGATAATCCTTTTCACAGCGCTTGGAACCACCGTGATGCCATGGAACGTTCCGTAGCTAAGGGCCGGGTGGTCGTCAATCCGGCTTTTCGTGACAAAATCAATGACCTAGCGGGTCAGGCCGGTATGTTAAACAAAGTTACGGAATCAGAACCTGCGCCGCAGGGAATACAGACGGAGCAAATAAAAATTGAAGGGGCTGTTTCCGGTCCTGTGGGTGTTGCGGCAGGTGCCGTCTCAGTTGTAGGGAATGCGGTTCATACAAATGTTTCGTCAGAGCCGGTAGTTGAGAGGCCGAATCCCGTTTCTGTGAAACCCCAGGTTTCTTCCCTTGGTCCTGGTTCGACGGGTGTCGATCAATTGCCGGCTCCTGTTTCTCAAGATCAATCTGCCGGTTTGTCCCCCGTCATGCAGATCTTACTGAGCGGCACTTCGGGAACTGCAGAGATTCCTCATGTCGTTGAGGTCTCTGACAGCGCTTCACCGAAAGCGGTCTCGTCCGTCGATCCGTCTCTCCCGGAGATCGGAGGGGGACAGCAGCCGGCATCTGCTTCTGCGGTTTCTGCGCCACTTGCGCCGCTGGCGGTTCCAGGCGAACAAACAGCTTCTTCTGTAACTCATCAGCCTGATGCGGAAACAACGGTAGCAGTATCAACCGCCGCGGGAGGTGGCGTCACCAATCTCGGATCTGTCATTAATAATGCGACAAATACTTTACCGTTGGCTGGTACTGTCTCCGCTGGGGCTTCGCTGGCTGAGTCTCCGTCGGTTCCAGAAGCCTCTCATAAATCTCCGGTAGTTGTTCCCGCGCTGGAGACCGGATCAATGGGCGGCAATGTTTTTAGCGGAAAAGCAGCGGTTAATCCCGTTCTTTTGAATCTCCCGGCGGCATTGTCTGGGATACCCGAATATGCGGTCAAGGAAGGGGATACAATTCCGAGTGGCGGCGTGATCCTGAAGATTATAGATCCTGAAAATGCGAGCCGTACCCGTGCCTTGGCAGCCGAGATCGCGCTTATTGATGCCCAACTGGCGGATCCGTCCGTGAATGCTACGGAATACGCAAACTTCCAATTCAAGAAGGAGTCTTTGGTGCGCGAACTCCGCGAGAGAAATTATCAGGAAGAGCTGCGAACGCTCAAAGCATCCCATCCACTGAAGGTTGTAAAGCTTACGAGAGGGCAGGTGAATCAAGGCGATGTCGCGGTGCATGGAATTGAGCTTGATGCGGGGCAGATTTCTTTCCGGCTTTCCATTGGGAATGCGGATTTCGATGACGCGGAACTTCAGGTCAATGGAGAAGCCGTACGGGTGCTACGTTATGATCTCAGTGACTTCGATCCCGTGAGCGGACAATTCCTTTTGACGATCGATTTTGTTTCTCCCTCCGGGACGAGGCATGATCCTCAAGTTGCTTATACGCTTAAGCTTGACCGGCGACATGAACAGAGTGCGAACGATCCAGCCCTTGGTAAAAATAAACCTTTCCGCGTTATGGTGCCTCATCGGGAGCCTGCTCCCGTTACTGTTCCGGTTGCACCGGGTGTTCCTGGAGGCGTTTTTCATGCGCTCGTCCCAGAAGGCACGATCGTTTCCGCCGGAACACCTGTCGGGTTCATCGATGCTTCCAGCTATCAGCAGGAGCAGCTCGATGCAGCAAAGGGGCTTCGGAAACTAGTGGGTGAAATAAGCGCTGCGAACCAGAATTTCGCGGCCGTTTCCCCGGAAGAACTTCGCAGACTTAATGCCGAAGCGGGTCTTCGTATCGCTAGCCTCGAAGGGGTCAATCCAAAGATCGTCATCAGAGCGCCGGTTGCCGGCCGCGTGGTAGGGCTTATTCCCGTGGAAGGGCAGACCGTAATCCCTGGAAAGGCAACGGGGATCCGCGTCCTGAACTCCCTTGTTTTTCTCGGGAGTACGGACCTGTCTGACAGCGGTCATCTCATCGATGTCCCGAAAGGAAGCGTTCGCGAAGGGGAAAGGGTCCGGGTCAGAACACCGCTGGGCAATGTATTAGACGGGACGGTTTTCAAAGTGCAGCCGCTTGCAGATGAAAACGGTCTTTGGCTCTCTGATAGGGACGCGCTTGTGGTTCAGGTCGAGGATCCTTCCGGACATCTGGGGGATGATATGCCTGTCGAAATCTGGACCGGAGTTCCCGCTTCGGAAAAGGATAAAACGTCTGCTCCAGCAACGGGGCTTGCGGCGTTGCCCTTGCATTACGGAAGCGATCTTCCGCCTGCCGTGCTCTATCAATTGCTCCGCCATCCCGATCAAAAACTTTCCGGCAGCGTTCGGTCGGTCCTTGCCGGCGAGGGGAGTTTCCGTCAGATCCTCTCGAGCTGGAAATATTTCTTTGGAAGTCCCAAAGGGCTTGCCTCTTTTGGGGATATGATCCGGACCGGGCTTTTACTTGTCATAGGAACGATCGTTTCGTTTTGGGCGGGCACAAAAATAGTACGCTCTCTCAAACAGAAATTGAAATGGCTGAATCCCCAGGGAAGATTGAACGACCTGGCACTCGAGACAAGAGAACTTCAGATCAGGCTGGAGCAGAAAGGCCAGACGCAAGATAAAGAGTTGCTCGAGGATGTGATCACGTCGGTCAATGAATGGATCCGGATACTTTCTGATGAGAGGGATCTCGATCATGAAAGCCTTAGTACGATCTTGATAAAAGCCCAGGAGCTTGCGGGGAATAAACACCTCGCATTTTCAAGAATGAAATTCCAGGATCTCGGCATGTGGAAGGATGGGATCGGCGATGATCTCGCAGCAATCTATGGGATCTTGACTGTTCTTTCCATTCTGACCGCCCGACGGATCGCCGTGCAATCCCAAAAGAGATCCTCTAAAGCGCCGATGGAGCTCCATGAACTCCACCGATTCCAGCAGGGGATCGTGGATTACGGGGATATCTTCAACGAAAGTTATGCGCTTGCACATCATTTGATCGGTATGTCACAAACGATGGACCTTTATCCGCCTAAGGTGGTGCGGGGTTTAAAGCCTCTTTCTTTTTTTGACAGATTGAAGATCTTGCACAATCGGCTAGTCCGATTCCTTTACCCGGTGGCACGCATGTGGCTTTGGGTGAGCCCCGTTGTTTTTCTTCATAAAATGGACACGCTCAGAAGCTATCGCTCCCTTAGCCGAAAAATGGAAAGGTTGGGATT
>JBAXGK010000085.1:0-8103 GCA_037139435.1 Candidatus Omnitrophota bacterium
GCCGCATTCTGAGCAAAGCTGAATTCATAGCCGGCAGGTACACCGTTCTTAATAATGGCTTGGGCCGGCGCCAGCAGAAAATTCTTTATACGGATGAGCCCGGACCCGATCGCGTTCAATCCTCCGGTAAAACATTCCTTCAGAAAAACAAAGCCGCTCTGGAAAAACCTTCCGACATAGGACACGGAATCCCAAAGCATTTTTCCGGCATAAAGAAAACCTTGTTTAATCGTCGCAAAGACGCCCTGTTGGACAATGCTCGAGAAAACTGCCCGCATCCCCTGAACGATAAAGCTACCGAGCCCGGCCACGATCCCGATGATCCCTGCGACGAGGGCCGCGTAGCCAAGAAATTTCCCGAACGTCGGACTGAATATCGAAACCACCATACTTGCCGCGGTCAGAACAAGGGACGCGACAAAAAAGAAAATGAACCAAAAAGCGCCGCGAATCTTCATCGCCTCCTGATCTGAAAGCTTCTTGTCCAAAATCGCCTGTTCCTCAGAAATCAGCAGGTACCCGGCATTATCTTCCACAACCCAGACTTTGAGGAATTGCTCCTTCGTGACCGTCACGGATTCCCCTGCGCTTCCCTTCCCTGTCTCCCGGTAAGTCACCCCGGTCTCGGTCACATTTTCCAACACCACGAAATGATCCTCCCCGATATGCGCGACCATTCTCAGGCCGCAGAGGCTGGAGGATCCCCCGCAAAGAGAGTGATAGATCGACCGAAGATCATCGAAGGTATATTGCACGGCGGTGAAATCCTGGCTATGAATCCCGGCAGCCCGGTCCAAGGCGAACAGGGAGATCAAAAGATCGCCTTCAGAGAATTTGTGGATTACGCCCGTCAAGATATCGATCAGGATCGTTTCTTTGGCGATCACTTCCATCGGCACCTCTACGTCTTTCGAGGCCAACATTTCCTTGAGCGAAAGAAACGCCGACTGGCCAAAGTGAAGGTCACGGCTTCGTAGCCATTCAAGAATCTTGTCTGCATCTTCCCGGGTAAGGTTTACTGCTTCAGAAGGATTTAGGTTCAAAGCCAGAAGCTGTTGCCTCTTTGTTTCTGGCGCCGCCATCAAATAGCCTTCCAGAAAATCCTGGACCTCTTGGACAATGACCGCTTTTTGGATCTCACGCGTTGCTTTCTCAGGTGAATTCTGGAGCTCATGCCTGAGAGCCTCCGTATTAAGTTGGCCCACCCCCTTTGATCGATTCACCCAATCCTCAAATTCCTGTTTGGAAGCATCGCGCCCGAGGATCCGCCTAAAAAAATCCGTGAGGATCGGCTCCACCTCCTGGCGAAGAATATCTTGTAGAAATTCCTGTTTTTTGTCTTCTAACTCCTGCGTTTTTTCAGCAGTCGCTTGTTCGATCTCCAATTTCTTGGAAGCCACAGAACCCGGGATCCCGGCCAACTGCATTTCTCCGATCGCGACAAGTTCGGAACGCTGTACTGCCATTTGATTGATCGCGCTCTGAACGCCAGGGACTTCAAACGTATCTTCATGGCAGGTTTTCCAGAAAATAAAACTGCGGCATGTTTTAACCTTCCGAAAACGCTGTGCCTGCAAAGCTGCGATCTGGCTTGAGATCTGCGCCGCGCCACTCTCTACGCTTTCCTTAATTTGCAGCCGAGCCGCTTCATCCTGTCCTGCCAGCCGATAAAGCGCATCGAATTTCGTCTGTTCAATCTGCTGTAAAAGACGCTGAGATTCGACCTCAAAGTCGCTCCGGGCCTTTACAAGCGTGATCTTCTTAAGCACCGCATCCTCAGGATCATCGCATCCGTCGGTAACCCAACATTCATATTCATGGACTGCGACAAGCTCTCCCTCCGCGTTATAAGTTTCCCGGATCTTTCCGAAATCATAATAGGCCTTCATGCCATCGATACGATTCGTAAAAACAATCTGCCCTTGAGCATCGTAGACAGTAGTGGCTTGCATATCCTGAGGTGCGTTAATCTCTTGAAAACGCGCCAGAAATTTTTCGTAAGCTTGCGAAACCCCGGAAGGAATATTCAAAAGCATGGGCGTATTTAGAAACAGGGGATCTCTCCCCACCGCGACAGAAACCGTCTCAGCCTTTTCAGCCACAGTTGAAAAGTCACTTACCCCCGTTTTCTCCGAGCCTTTCCCCATACCCAGTCCCTGCCTGCCGAAAAACGTCCACTTACTGTTTGAAGCCGCCGCCTGTCGTATCTGCCCGGCGCCCAATCCTTCCAAAAGCGTCAGAATTTCGCTCTCGGCTTGTGAAAAAGAAACGTCAGAAACCGACATCGCAATCGATTCGCCCGGTTTGATGCCCGAAAGAAAGTTTTTGAGCATCGCACGGTCGCCGGCAGATCCAAAACTCCCGGGACAGAGATCCCACTGATCCGGGCCCACTTTATATATACCCGCCAAGAATCCGGCCCCCTCATGTCGCGCGATCTCTCGCCCAGAATCGTCCAGAAGTTTTTGTGTTGCATCCGCAACAAGGCTTACTTCTTTTGGAAACGGCACTCCATTGAACGCAATCTGGGAACGCTCAAGATGGGCATAGCCCGTCACAAAACCCCCGGCGTCGGTGGAATATGAAAAAGCATCGGAAATCCCAATCTCAGATTCAGTCTTTGTAAGCCGCCCTGTGTTGTCATAGCTAAAAAACCGTTCGCCGATCTTGAGCTTGAAACCAGCCCACCTGTTTTGTTCATCCTTCAGAAGCTCATAAGTCTCAGCCTGAGGCAAATCGATACTAAAAAGTTGTCCGTCTTCGAAACGTCCCCGGATCGGAACATAATTTTCGATCTCCAGGATTAGCCCCTCGGGGAACTGGATCTGTCCGCTTTTAATATTTTGGTCAGCATCGAAGGAAATATTGACGCCATGTCCGCTACCGGCAAGGTTCACCTCTCCCGTCCCGTTTCTTTTCAAATCATAAAGAACCTGCGATCCGTCCGACGCCTCATAACCGATCAAATTCACCGCACGCAATCCCGTCGCGGTGAAAAGTCTGGATTGAAGATCCTCCCCAGAGAAACTCGCTCCCGGGTCAGGCGCTTGCGTATAATCGGAATATTCATACAAATACCCGTCTCTCGTGAGATGCCTGATCAGATCGCCGTTCGCGTCATAGAACCACGTCGTCCCCCTCTCATCCTCAACCTGCGTCCCATTCTCGTTAAAAGAATATCGCGTACTGTTGAGAACGCGGTTGTTGTACATCATCTGAGCACCCGTCAATTCTCCGTCCTCATAGGCATAGCGCGTTTGAAGTTGATCGGGATCGATCGCCGAGAGAAGTTTCCCATCCTTGAACCGACGCTCTTCCCCACTCAAAACATCTTTGAACACTGTGATCTCTTTACCGTCAACATCAAATTCATAGGACAAAAGATATTCGCGCCCATTCGTCTGGATGATCTTGCGAAGTGCGCCGTAGCTGTAACTGATCGTTCCCCCCTCTCCCAACGTTCCTCCTGGTCCCTCGATCGTTCCGTGTGAGGAATTTTGAGACGCCTCATACTCATTGACCGTTCCATCCGAAAGGATTACTCGGCGGACATTTTCCCCTTCGAGCTCCACTTGAGTGCCATCGAGTCGGTTAAAATCAACGAGCTCATCGCTCCCCTCGGACGTATTTTTGTAATGCAGTACAGTGGGAATATCCAGCAACCCCGCTAGCTTTGCATAAACGATTGGCGCTTTCGATGCGATTTCGGCCCCGACCGAAGTGAGCTGAGTCGATGCGATCCGGAGGCTCTTGAGTTTACTAGCCAGGATCCCAACGGGGACTTCCCATAGCGGATGATTTGTTTTTTTTAGAACCAAATAGGAAATGTCTTTTATGAAAAATGCTCCTGTTTTCCCCACCCCCGCGGGCTGACGAAGAACTTCCAGAGTCACCTCTCCTTCTAATCCGGCCTTGTAAGCGAGCGGAAACTCGAATGTCTGATAATCGCTTTTTGTGGCATCCACCTGAAAAGAATAAAGAGAGGTTTGTTCGGGAGTTTTGAGCGTTAACTGCAAAGTCTGATTCCAATCCATGGAAGGATCTTTTTTGATCGTGAGAGTTAAGAAATCGTAATCTTCAACGGAAACAGGCGTTGCGATGTGGCTGGCCGACATCCCCAAAACAGGACCGTTCAGATCCTGATAATTGAACTGATAACGCACCAAAGCACCGCCTTCAAAGTCTCCCTTGCTGGCCCGTGTAATCTCACCCGCCGGAAGTGCTCCGACACTAAAACCGTCCACAGCGTCAGCTCTTTCCAGCACATTTACGGGAGGTTCTTCCAAAATATGCGTTTTTTCAATGACCCTCTCCGGCCGCTGCAAATATTCTGAAAGATTCATAAATTGATAAACGGTCTTCGAAGTTCCGGTCTGAGGATCGGTAACAGTCTCAGGGAATTGCACGAAAGCATTTGTGAGATCATTGCCTGATGAATCGAAATAGTAGATGAAGTGGGTTTTTCCGTTCTGGGGCGTCTCAATCGCTGAAATACGATTGTTATAATAAAAAACTTTGACTCCGCCGCCCAGATCGGTTCCTTGCGTTCCTGTTTGATCAATGTCAAACCCACCGCCCCCCACAAGGGACACATGAGCTTTCGCCAGATTCCCGTCATCGGCAAAAGTCAGATCTGTGAGAGTCGCTTGGTCGGTTTGAATGGAGTGGATCTGGCCTTGTTCATAATTGACAAAATATCCATCTTCCACGAGAGTTTTTAATTGGCCGTTCTCATCAAAGTTTTTTTTACTGTCATTATCCTGGACGATAAACGAACGGATCTCACCCCGGAAACTTTGATCGTAGTAGAACCGTCCTGTCTCCAGCTTCCCTCGGGCAAGATCGATCACAAATGTCGCAAGCCCGTTTTCAAAAAGGATCGTCCGCCCGTTCCGAAATACCCATTTCACAAGCTTCCCTTTCTGAAAGTATTGGATTCCACCGTCCGCCCGCTTGAGAACACCGTTCACCAGTTTTCCATCGGAATCGACCGTGAAATTCTCCAGAATCTCCTGCTGCGCATAATCGCTACCGTTATGCGTCTGAACCAGGATCTTCTGCTGGATCAACGTACGGATCTCAGCTCCCGTTCTGCCGAGCAACAGTTCCCAAACGATCTCGTTTGAAGTCCTTACCTTCAGCGCCGAAAGCGCCCCAAGGTAAAGGTCCCCCGCGACAGGATTTCCGTCCAACGGTTGGATCGAGATGGCCAATTGGTTTATGGGGCCGGCGGGTTTCGGGATCGGGATGGAAATATACTGCCAATCATAGGACAGCGCTCCGGTCAGGAAAACCTCCCCCATCCCTTTGAATTCGAATTTTAATCGTACGTTTTCGGGAGTCCCAGGCGCCAACTTGACCGGGACCGAAAGGAAATCATATTCTGAAAGATCGAGGGAATTGTAATTGGCCCAAATCCCCACAGGCGTCTCAGCTGAACGGAATTGAAAATTCAAGTGGCGCACCTCTCCAACACCGGGGTCCATGGCCAGCATACTGATTGAAGTCCCATACCCAGGCGTATAGAAAACTCCCTGAGAAGAAGCTCCGTTCAAAATATCCCTCTGCAATCCCCCCAAAAGCGCCGTCGCAGAACCTGCGTGTTTTTGAGAAAGACAGTACTCTTGAAGATTGATCCGCCGGAGATCCTTGCCTTCTCCAAATTCAATCTCGATGTGGTGAAATTTTCCGCTTGGGGTCAGATAATTATATATGTGCCCTTCTCCCCATTCCGAATCCATCAGGACAGGAACAAAAGCTTCTTGTTTGATAAGGGCTGCAGAAAGCCCGTCTGGCGTGGAATCCGGACCGTCAAAAAGCAGCACCTGCTCCTGCCCGAAATCCGGAGCCTGGGGAATCGTCCGGACCGAGGGGCTTAACTTAAAGCTTAGTCCTTGGTAAAGAGCATCAAAGGAAGATCGGACGCCGGCCCGTTCCAGATAATTTTTAAAATATTTCTGGCTTGTATTCAGAAGCGAAAGAATGAAGGACGCCTGATCCACACCGTAATATTGATCGGAATAGAGGGGCTCGGTTACGGTCATGGGCTGTCCAGTCTTGGGGTCCTGCCGGATCGCCTGCTCAAGTTGGATCGCATCAACAAAACCAGCCCCGGTCCTCATCCCGGGGAAGAAAGCCTCCATGTTTTTCAAAAATTGGAGTGTGTAATGCGGCGCCAAAGGAAAGGCGGAAGCCGTCCCATAAACAGACCCTATATCCGTCCTCAAGAGATCGTCGGTTTCTGCGGCTCCGGGCAATCCGATCTTCCCCTGATAGCCCTGCAACGGCATATCGCCGGCCGAAAGAAGGCCGGGGATACCGTTCGCCGCCACAAATTCTGCCTGGGCATAAAGAAAATTCCTGAGAGCCACCTCAAATTCCGGATATTGCGTTTCATCTACATGGATGAGCGGCCAGAACATCTGGAACGCACCCCCATCATAAGGCGTGGCTATATCGATCGTGTCCCCCTCCCGGGTTTCGAAGGGACGTATCGCAACATCCAAGTTTTTTAACGCTTCCTGATATTGAGGGTATTTTGCCGCGAGCCAGATCATCCCAGTCCGAAATTCGTTGAAGACGCGATCGATGTAATAATTATTGATGAATTTCCACTGCCTCGTTCCAGCATCAAGGCCATACGCTCCATGGAAACGTTTTTTCACAGGATCGTAAAAAGCGGCATAGCCGGCTTCCTGCGCCGTCAATATCTCATTCGCACATGAAACGATTGTGTCCCGGTAGCCTCTAAGATCTGGCTCCAGATCCATCGCCTCTAAAGCGCCGATCACGCTTGCGAGACTCAAAGCAAGATTCAAGGCATCGCCAAATCCGTACTGGTTAAAACAATTCTCATATCGGTATACCGTCTGGGTCTGACCTGTCGGGATGCCAGAGCCATCCAAGACAGGTTCCTGATTTTCCACAATCTTAAAAAATGCCACCATCCCGTTCCAGCCGACCTGCTTCTGAACCTCGCGATAGGTCATTAGCAGCGCTCTAAGTTTTTCGAAAGCCTCTTGCCGAGACATTTTTCCCGTCGCATGATCTCCCGCCGCAATCGAGGCAAGGATCTCCGCCCAAAACCCTACGAGCGTCGCTTGGCTATAATCCGACTGCCGCTCGCTTGGGCCTATATAATTGTCCACCGGAAGCCCCGTCCCGGCGTGTAGTCCCTTTCCATCCATAAAATAATCCCATTGGGCTTCGACCAGCCGGTCCCGGTAAGCGATCTCGACCCCAGACAGAGGCTCGGCAGGAATGGACGGCTGAATCTGAACGGGCGGCAGGGTCTCTTCCGAAAACTTCATCATTTGCCCAGTCGCCGTCACCTGCTTCACAATCTTGTCGTCTTCGATGAAATATTGGGTCCCATCCGGGAAAAGAATTTGCCCGGAAAAGATCGTCCCGTTCTGGTCAACGGTCAACGCGCGAAGCTGCGCATCATTCAGATCGATCTGCGGAATGAAGAATCTTCCTTCTTCGAATTCTGGAAGGTCCTCAGGTTCTATCTGTGCGAACGCGTTGTAGGTATAACGAACCGGCACCCCATGGGAGAACTCCATGCGACTCCCGTCGGGCCAAGAGATAGCGGCCAGTTCCGTCAAACGTTCGGTGACTCCTTGGGAATTGGAATATTCGGAAATTGTGTAAGTCCGTCCATCTTCGGTGTGGATCTTATTCGGCCTGTCATTCAGAAAACCGGTAACATTGCCCTCGGCATCTTCGCAATAAATGATCTTGGAATCCCAATAAGCTTCTTTCGAGCCGTCCTGCTTGATCCTCGTAAAACCAGTCAGCTGGTTCCCATCCCAGGCAAGATTGGTTAAAAAACTTCCGTCGTTAAGTGAAATCTGATGGAGCGTGGATCCCGTGACCTGAAAAACGGAACCGTCCTTCAGTCCGATCGCACTCAGGCGCCCTTGCGAATCGTAAACCTGTTCGATCTCGTCCCCGCCCAGGGTCATTGAAAAGAGATCCCGGTCTTCGGAGATCTGGTTCTTCACTGTCAAAAGTTCTCCGGAGGCATTCACAAAAGACACGGGAAGACCGTCCTGAAGCTCCAGGACCTCGCCACTTCCCGAGACGACTTTTCGGATTGCG
>JBAXGK010000086.1:0-8072 GCA_037139435.1 Candidatus Omnitrophota bacterium
GGGTCGCCTTGACCGCTTTTTTCTTGGCGGGCTTGGCCGTTTTCTTCTTAGCAACTTTTGCTTTTGCGCCCTTCTTGGGCTTGGACGAACCAAAAAGCGCCTTACCGATCTTCTTGAAGAATTTCATGGTTCCCCCCGTTAGAGTCTTACCAGCGTTAACATGATTTTCGATCAACGAATCAAAGCGACAATTTCACAACCCCATCGAACTCTATTAAGACTCTAACGGGGTGAACTCCGTGGATAGCGAAACGGTTTAAGAATCTTTTTCCAGTGCGATCTCTTTAATCGCCGGGGCCACAACCTGCCCCTGGTGTTGTTCCAGGACATTCAGCCTGTTCCGTAATTTTTGGAACCGTTGTTCGGTTTTTTCAAACGCCGTACGGGCATGCGCCAAGTGCCCGCCGATCTTCTCAAAATCCGTCAGGCATTGCTCCAGGTCAACTTCCAATTGTCCCAAGTTCTCCAGGATGATCTGCGCTGAGCGCTCGATCCGCATGCCTTTGAGACCTCGCACGATCGACTGAAGATAAACATAAAAACTGTTCGGCGAGACAGGAATGACCTTGCGTTTCATAGCATAAGCCGAAAGACTTTCATTTTGGGCATCGTCCTTGATGATCGTCTCATAATAAATACTCTCAGAGGGGATGTACATCAGCGCGAATTCGAAAGTCCCTTCTTCGGGAAGGATGTATTTTGTGCCGATGTCGTCGATGTGTTTTTTAACGTCCTTCCAGAACCCCTTGCGGGCTTCCGCTTGTTTTTCGTCGCTCCCTGCTTCAAGGATACGCTTAAAATTCTCAAGCGGAAATTTCGCATCGACGGGTATCAAGCCTTCGCCGAGCCGAATAATGGCGTCCACCTGAGAACCGTTCGCGAAACGGTACTGAAGGGAGAAATGATCTTCCGGCAGGATCTGGCGCAAAAGTTCCGCGAGGAGTAACTCCCCCATCCCCCCACGAAGTTTCGGAGCCCGGAGAATGTCCTGAAGCGAGGCAATATCCTTCCCGATATCCATCATCGACTGCGTGGCGTGCTGCAATATCCCAAGCCGGTGCTGGACATCCCCCATGACCTGGCGATAATTCTGCTGGTTCTCCTGCAGGAACTGGGAGTTCTGCTTCATCTGGTCGTTCATCTGGCCAGAGAGCGTTTGGATCTGGTCCTGCAACGTGGTATTAAGATTATGGAGTTCTTGTTGGAGCTGAAGAAACGGCTGGAGGGTGCTATCGTTCGTTGCGGTGGGCTTCAAGAGACGCTGAAAAACAAAAAAAGCCGTGACAAAAGCGCAAAAAGAAACTGCCACGGTGATGAGAACTAAAAGGGACGCGTTCATGAGCAGATTATAAACTATAATCGCTTCACTGTCATTCGCTCAACGCACAACGCGCAACGAAGAAGATTTTTCGTTGAGCGTTGCACGTTGCGCGTTGCGCTATTTAATGAACGTAATATTAATATCCTCACGATGCGCCGTCGGCTCGGAATAGATCGAGATGCGACTCCCGGTATTCTTCTCAAGGAAACGCAGCGCTTTCTTTTCCTGCATGAGCAAGCGTTCCGAGACATCCGGATGCACATACGCGTTCACGATACGATCCCGAGAATCCTTCAAGGATTTTCGCAATTCCCGAATGACCTGGATCGCCATGGTCGCGGTCGACTTGATATTGCCCTTGCCCTCGCAATACGGGCAGGTGTCATAAACCGCACTCTCAAGCGATGGGCGCATTCTCTGACGCGTCATCTGGATCAACCCAAGTTCGGAGACCTGAACCAAATGGGTCTTGGCGCGGTCTTTACTCACCGCTTCTTTAAAGATATTGAAGAGACTGCGCCGGTGCTGTCCCTGTTCCATATCAATAAAGTCGATCACAATGATCCCGCCGACGTCTCGAAGCCGGAGCTGTCGCGCGATCTCCTGCGCGGCCTCGACGTTGTTCTTATACACCGTCTCCTCAAGCCCTTTGTTGTTTCCGGTGAATTTTCCGGTATTGACGTCGATTGCCACAAGACTTTCGGTCTGTTCGATCACCACCGAACCGCCCGACTTGAGATGAACATTTTTCTGGAACGTACGCTCGATCTCTTTCTCGATCCCGTGCCGTTCAAAAAGACTCCCTTTTTCCTTCGCAAATTCGATATTCAGGTCCTGCCCCGGCATATAGACCGAGGTAAACCGCTTGAGTTTCTTGAAGATCTCGGGATGGTCCACCACGATCTTATGGGTATCTTCGTTCACATAATCACGAACCACACGCTCCACAAGACCCAGCTCCTGATGGATCATGACCGGCGCTTTCTTAGCCGAGATCATGCCATGGATCTTTTTCCATAGCCGTATGAGATAGCGAATATCCCGCGTAAAATCTGCGTCGCTTTTACCTTCAGCATTCGTTCGGACAATGAACCCGACGCCTTTCGGGATCTCCAAACTCCTGAAAATGCCGCGAATGCGCTCGCGTTCCGTGCGGCTCTCCACACGCCGCGAAATTCCGATCTTCGACTCGCCGGGCATCATCACAAGATAGCGCGCCGGGATCGAAAATTGAGTCGTGAGACGCGGCCCCTTATTTCCAAGCGGTTCTTTAACGACCTGAACGATGACCTTCTGCCCGACCTTCAAGACCTCTTCAATCCTTGGCTTACGCTGATGCGGCTGATGCTGGTGCGGGGGCTGATTTCGACCGCCTTGGCGGCCTCCTTGTTGATGCCTTCCGCGACCGCGATCCCGACCGCCATGCCGGCCCCCACGACCTTGTCCCTGGCCTTGTCCTTGCCCATGAGGCTGGCCCGCCACCGGGGGCTGTCCTGGAGCTTGCCCCGGCCCCTGGATATTACCTTCGATCACGACACCTTCCGCAGGCTTCACTTCGCCTGGCACACCTTCGACTTTTTTCTCTTCACCGTCATCAAATTCCGCATCGAGATCCAAAGGCGAGCGAAGCGCATCGCCCACATAGAGAAAACCATCTTTCCCGGTCCCGATATCCACAAACGCGGCGTCGATCCCCGGGATGACAGTCTTCACGACCCCTTCGTAGATATTCCCGAAAAGCTTCTTCGAGTCCCCGCGCTCGATATAGAATTCCTCGAGCCGGCCATCCTCGAGTATGGCAACCTGTTTTTCGTTCGCATCCTGTGAAATTAAAATTTGTCTTTCCATGAATTGTGTTTCCTCTCTTGAAACCACTTCCGCTCATAAGCGGACTTGATGGTTATTGTTGAAGGCGGAATCGGGGAAAACCCAGGCGGGTGTAAAGCTTGGTAGAAAGAAAAAGCGTCAACTATTCCGAGGCGAAACTTTAACGAACTTTGAGGCTTGTCGAGAGCCTTCCAAAAAGAACCTAAAGACCGGACCTGCTGTTAGACCGGTTTGTCCTTGTTCGCGGTTTCCGAAGGTACAACCTTCTCAGAACCTTTCAAGCCCGGTGCGGCATCCACTGCAGCCGTTTTTTTCTGGGCCTGATCGTCTTGTGACTGGTCATTCTTCCCGTCAACTTTGGCACCCGCAGGCTGTCCCTGCGAATCCACCGTAGTAACTGTTACAAAAAAGAGCGTTTCGACTTTTTGAGTGCTTGGATTCGTCAATGTAGATGGATTTTTCGATCTAAACAACTTCCCCACAAGCGGCAGATCCCCTAAATACGGAACCTTATCTTCCTTAATTCCCATCTGATCGGTCAATAGACCCCCAATGGCAATCGTCTGTCCGCTTTGTATCAAGACTTGCGTTTTCGCTTTAGTCGTATCAAATCGAGGAGCTTCGATCTGGCCAAGACCAAAGGTCTGGTTCGCGCCAACAGCACTCACTTCGGGGCTAAGATCGACCAGAATCTCATCCTCAGAATTGATATGCGGCGTTACATTAAGCACCACGCCGGTATTCCGATAATTAAAACCCGTGACTTCCATACTCCCCGTCGTTTCATTCCTCTCAAAGCTGGGTACAGGGATCTCCTGCCCGACCTGGATCGTCGCCGTCTGATTATTCAAAACCACAACTCGGGGGTTGGAAACCACCTTCGTATTGGTTCGAGACTCCAAAAGATTCAATATCGCGGCAAAGCTTGAGAAATCCAATGTTCCGTAGTTGAAAGTATTCCCTCCTGGGACTGCAACGCCTGGGTATGGGAAAGTACGAGGGTCGTTCGAATTCGCTCCAGGAGTATGCTGAATGGGGAAGAATTGATTCATTACAGGCCCAACAGAATCCGATGTCTGAGTAAATGGAAATGTCGTGGGGCGTTGAGAACCCGTTAACTTGCCAGCAACATTCCAGTCGATACCAAGTTTCTCCGTATTGGAAAGATCCGTTTTAACGATCTTAGAATCGACAAAAGCCTGGGATGTCACTTTATCAAGCTTCTTGATCACTTCGCCAATGCGGTAGAGATTGGTCGGAATATCGGTCACAACGAGCATATTAGTGCGTTCCGAGGACTTCACCTTGCCACGCTCACTCAACATATCCATGATCGAGGCCTGAATCTCCTTGGCCTTCGAATAATTCAAAATAAAAGTCTTTGTCTCGACCGGCTCAAGCTTCATCTGGTCGCGCGACGTCACTCGGATAATGTTCCCGTCGCGTTCAAAAACATAGTTGTAGGTCCGCAAGATCACGTCGAGCGCCTTTTCCCAAGGGACATTGTCGAGGCGCACGGTCACGAGTCCCTTCACTTCTGGACCGGTCACGATGTTCACATTGCTTTTCATGCTGAGAATTCGCAGAACACTTGTGATCTCCGCGTCCTTGAAATCGAGGCTGATCGTGTCCTCCCCGATCACAGATCCTGGCGCTGGGGCAACAGCAGCAGCGAGAACCGTACCGACAGCTGCCACAGGGGCGGTAGCCGTGTCAGGAACAGAAGCCTTTTGTGCCGTCGCAGGCGGGGTTGGATCTGCAGCATAGACAACACCGATCATGCCAAAAAGGCACAAAAACACCACTGAAAGAGCTATCTTGTAGGATGGTCGTTTCATAAAGTCCATTGGGTGTGTATCATACCATAGATTCTATGTTTTTTCCTCTTCCCTGATCCAAAGCGTTTTCTCTTCGCCACCCACCGAAATCACCACATGGTCCTTCAGGATATTGACGACCGTCGCATCGCCAACAATCTCGCCCGCCTGATAGCTCTTTCCATTGAGAATGGCCATCGATCGTTCGCCCGGATCATAGATGATACCTTCCAGCTTCACGCCAACGGATGCGGTAGCAGCCCCTGGAGTGTTTTCCCCTCCGGTGAGCGGCACGAAAGGATCCCGCCTGTTCCCGGCGTCGTAAACAACTTCGGACGCGACAACCACACTTGACGGCAGGCCCAGCAGTGCAACCCCTAGAATTAACGGCAGAATCGTCTTACTTCTTAGCATTTTTCGCCTTTGCTTTCTTTGCGGACAATGCAACCTGCGGAGGAGCCTTCTGGATCGCCCAAAGCTTAAGATCCGCGACATGCCGCCCCGGCGTTTTACTATCCGGCCTGATCTCAAGGCTCTGGATTCTCAAAAGCTTCTCATGACCTTCGATCCTGCTCACCAGGATTCCAAGCTCGTGATAGCCCCCCTGCATGGTGAATTCATAACCACTCGGCTGATACTTCACATTATACGGAGCTGCAAAAAAAATTTTCTCATTCAGAGGCTTCGAGGCAAGCACATCCACGCGAGACTCCGCCGCGAACTTCGAGGCCTGGCCTAACAATAATTCCATGTCCGCTTCTGTAAAAACGCGTTTTTTTGCGTCTTCGATCAGCACGCCAAAAACCTTTTGGTTCTCTTCCCAACCAACCCGTTTTTGGTTCAAGGCATTGACCTGGCGGATCTGAGCTTCCATGCTTTGGATATCCCTCCGCAACAAAGGGCGTTCGATCCATGCCGGGATAACCAGAAAAATGACCACCAGCAAGAAACCCGCTGCGCACGAAAGTGCGGTAATCCATGTTTTTTTATCGACACTTTTCGCGAAGGCCCTAACATCCGCGAAAGTCCATTGTTTGAGAGGCTTCATGGCTTTGAGCTCGCTCCCCAATTGAGTTGGGCAGTAAAAGCGGTCCCCCCCATCTTTTCTTTGACTTCTTTGGCGGTAGTCAAGGCCACCGAGGTTTGAGGCGGCAATTTCGACTTTAGTTTCTGGAAATATTCCTCGATCTGTTCAATTCCGGTTTGAGTCCGGGACGCCAACACCACCCCTTTCAAGGTCAACCGGCATCCCTCGCCTTCCCTCTCCGCCTTGAGTTCCGTGAGCCATCCCTGAGGAGGCAGGAACTCGCTCACCCATGAAAGTATCCGGGTGATGGGTTCTGTGTTGAGTACGTTCTTTTGCAGGAAATCATATTCGCCTTTCATTTCAACATCGACCTTGGTCTCCAGAGCTTTCAACTGCGCCATGGAGGGGTTCAACCGAGACCACTCCAGCTGAACTTTTTTATAAGTCGAGCGCGCTCTCAGATAATCCCCGTAGAAAAAAAACGTCAGAAGAAGAAAAAGCACTCCGGCCAGAATAGCCAAGGGGATATACGGAATGCTCGACGCACGCGTCTTTCCTTTCCGGAGTTCCAGAGGTAATAGGTTGATCTTGATCATTCGTCGCGAAGCCCCAGCCCCAGCACCACGGGCAAGAGCGCCTCATTCGTTTTGAGGATTTCGGGATCCACGCCGGCGGCCCATTTTAGCTTCGGCAGGATGTTCATAGTGACCACCGGGATCTGCAAGCCATCGCTCAAGGCCTTCAAGACCACGGGATGAGACACCCCCCCGCTTAAGAAAAGTTTGGTGATAGGTTTCGATTGCCCGGATTGGTCATGGTAGTAATCAAAAGAAACGCGAAGATCCCCGATCAGGCCCTCAAGACTCTCCGTGATCGCTTGCGTCTCCTCGGGCGTCGGAATTTCATTCTTCTCAAAAAGCTTTTCGATCTTTTCATCCAAAAGATCAGAACGGGTCTTGAGCCGTTTATGGAGATCATAAGTCCCGTAAGAAATATCACGGACAAAACGGGGCCTCCCGTCCCGAACGATCCCGAGAGTCGAGATCTCAGTGCCGAGGTCTAAAAGTCCGCTATGGCCCGAAAATGCTTCGGGATGGAAATACTCCAAAGCGGCCATCGCCGAGAGAATATTGACATCCACCACCGACAGGCGGCATTCCAGATTGCGGAAGATCTCCAGCGTGGGCTCCAGCTCCTGTCGCTTGATAACGACGAGCATCACCTCCATCTTTTCGCCATCCTCAGTCCTGAGGCTTTCCTCCACCACACCAAAATCCAGCACCACATCACACAGCTCGAACGGGATGTACTGCTCGGCTTCATATTTCAACGCGCTACGGAGATCTTCGACTTGCATCTTGGGAAAACGAATGAAACGGATCACGACCCCGTGTCCCTTCAGGGCCACGCGAACCCCGTCCTTCTGAAATTTCTTTCCGTCCAGGAACGGTTTAAGGATCAAGGACGGTTTCTGATCTTGGGAAGCATTCTTGATAATATCAATATGATGAACGAAAAGATGGTCAGAACGCTTTTCAATTTCCAACAGCATCGTCCGGGTACGCCCAAGATCACACACGGTAACCTTGGTAGCTGCTGATTTTTTCGGCAGGATCTTTGATGAAAAATCGCCGAAAAGCCCTGTGATTTTCTCATTCAACGAAAGGGGTTTGCTTGGATCAGTATTCACCCCGTTAGAGATCGCTGGACTCATGTCCCTGTCCTCTCTGGGGTATTAAGAGCTGTATCATTCATGATAAGTTTTGCACCATTCTCCGGAAGTGCTTTTAAAGCGCTTCCTATCTCTAACGGGTTCATAGGAGAGACATTAGCAGAAAATCTTCAAGAAAAACAGTCCCAATTCCTATCAATCGAAGCAATGCTGAGATTGGGGCTGCCCTGACTACCATTCAAAAAAAGAAGGGAAAAGTCAGGGGCTGTCCCAATTCCTATCAATCGAAGCAATGCTGAGATTGGGCCAGTCTTGTCAACCATTAGGAAATAAATCTCAGACAAGAACAGGCGAATCGGGATAGGGGAAAACAGGATGTCCTGTCCTTCCCCTCCCACACCACCGGAC
>JBAXGK010000087.1:0-8071 GCA_037139435.1 Candidatus Omnitrophota bacterium
CATTACGAGTCAACCATGATCCTCATGGTAAGGTTTTAATATGAGTCAACTGGTCGTACGGCGTACGGTGGAAGGCGTACGACGCATTCGACCGTCATGCAAATCACTCGCCTTAATCCGTACTCCTTACGCCTTACTTGCCAAAATAGATTGATTTTCGAAAAGAATCTGGCTATCTTATCGGCCATGACAAATTCCCTGAAAGGCAAAGTCGCACTCATCACCGGAGCTTCGCGCGGGATCGGGCGGGCCATCGCCCTCCGCTTAGCCGACGACGGCGTGAATATCGCTGTCAATTATCTTCAAAATGACGCCGCTGCCAAAAAAACCGTCGACGAACTCCTCGCTAAAGGCGTGAAAGCCGCCGCATTCCAGGCGAATGTCGGAGACCTCGACGCTCACAAAGCTCTCTTCGAAGGTGTCCTTCAGACCTTTGGGACGCTTGATATCCTTATTCACAATGCCGCGCTTGGCGCCTTCAAAGCCGTCCACCGGCTCAAGATGAACCACTGGGACCTTTCGATGAATATCAATGCCAAGGCATTCCTCGCGCTTGCGCAAAAGGCACTTCCGGCGATGGAAGCTAAAAAGGAAGGCATCATCATCGCACTCTCAAGCCTTGGCGCGCGCCGTTTCATTCCCAATTATGGCGCAATCGGCATCTCGAAAGCCGCGATCGAAGCCACGGTTCGCTATCTTGGGGTGGAATTGATGCCTAAAGGCGTACGCGTCAATTGCGTCTCAGGCGGATTGGTGGACACAGACGCCCTCAAAATGTTCCCGTTCTTTGACGAGTTCAAGCAGGAAGTACTGAAAAGAACTCCGGGCGGCAGAATTGGAAAACCGGAAGACCTCGCCCGAGTGGTCGCATTCCTCTGCTCTCCCGAATCGGCCTGGATCGTCGGTCAAACCATCATCGCCGACGGCGGCCTTTCCCTGATCTAAAGCTAAACCGTAATTTTTCCGGAAGACGACTTCCCCGGCATGGCATCCGCCGTATCAAAGCCCACATGCTTCACGGTAGTCCCACCCTCCGGACCCGTATGCCAATAGCCGGCACCCGCGCCAACACGAACGCAGCCGGAAAACACACAAGATGCAGCTAAACAGAGGCTCCAGAAAAAACAGAAGAAAATCCTGCTCTTTTCTATACCTCTAGGCCTCCGGGAGTCTGCCTTTCTCATTTTTCACTTTTTTTTCTCACCAAAAAGATTCCGAGAATCGCAAAAAACCCCGCGACAACATACGGAAACAAAAATCCCCCCTGCCGGTAAAGCGTCCTCTCGGTTACAAGAGGTAAATCGAGCGTCTTCTGCCCCATGACAAAAGTCTCTTCACCCTTTGCATCCTTCAAGGTGGCCAGCACGCTCCCCTGGTGGGAGATGAAACCCGAAATCCCGGTATTCGCCGCACGCACGACCGCCACACCGTTCTCGACCGCGCGGAAGATCGAAGCCTGCAGATGTTGATACGGCGCGTTTGTTTTTCCAAACCAGGCATCATTGGTGATCACGACAAGGAATTTCGCATCGCCATCCGCCAAGTCCCGCGAGAGATTCGAAAAAACGTCCTCGAAACAAATCAAAACCCCGAAGGGCCAGTTCTCGCGAGCCCAACGAAAGACCACGGGATCCTTCCCCTCGCTAAAATCACTGATCCCGAATGCGTCCGCGACAGGCGTCAGCCACCCAAAAACAGATTTCAGAGGGATGTATTCCCCGAACGGCACGAGGCGGAGCTTGTCGTAACGCTGGCCGGAGGCGCCATCTTTTTTGAGGAAATAAGCACTGTTATAGGATTCTTTTTCACTTTCCCATTCAAGCCCGCCGATCAGGAGCGGCGTTTTGATCTCTTCCGCGAGCCGGGAGATCCGCTCCGCTTGAAGGTCTCTATTGAAATAGCCGGGGAAAGCTGCCTCCGGCCAAAGGATCAAGTCCGGCTGTTCAAGGGCCGCAAGCTGGGTTAATTTCTCGTAGATCTCAAGGATTTTTTCCTTGGCCATGAGTTCCCATTTCACAGACTGCGGGATATTCCCCTGCACGACCGAAACACGCAAATATTCCGAAGGAGCCACCGGCCTCGCAAGAACCACGGTCCCATACCCCCATAGCACACCCAGAATTAAAACTACGCCCACGACCAGGCTGAGCGCTGTTCGCCAATCCTTCCGCCTGAACCAAGCATAAAGAATGGCGGCATTTATTCCCACGATCAAAAATCCAAGGCCATAAGCACCCAGCACATTGGCGAACTGTATGAGAGGGACATAGGAGGACTGGGAATAGGCGAGCAAGTTCCACCCGAAACCAAACACAGGCATTTCGGAACGAAGGCTCTCCGTAACCGTCCATGCGAGCGCGATCCATACGATTTTGAAAAGGACGGGCTTGTTGGATTTAATCCCCAGATACGCCAGCCACGCGAACACCATGATATAAACGGATTCCATCAGCACCACAATCAGCCAACCCACGGTCGACACATGAGTAAGCCAATGAATGGAGAAAACGAAGAATACGATTCCGGTGATCAGACCAAAACCCAGGGCTTGCGAGTGGTCCTGAGCATGATGCAGTGAGGCAAGAAGCGGCACAAGCGCAAACCAAGCGAGGAATCCCCAACCGGCGGAGGGAAAGCAGAGCGCGAGGAGAAGACCTGATACGATCTGGTAGAGGTACGGCGTACGGAGGAAGGAGTACGGAATGCTTCGTTCTTCTGTACGCTTCATATTTAAGAGGCTGGCGCAAAGCGCAAGGTGCAAGGCGCAAAGCCATAACAAAAAAACCACTTTGCGCTTTGAGCTTTGTTCCTTGAGCTAATCATCCTTCATTAACTCCACAACACTTTTTATATTTCTTGCCGCTACCGCAGGGGCAAACATCGTTGCGGCCGACTTTTTCGTGGGACCGTTTGACAGGCTCCGGGGCCTGATCGTCCGGAGCTTCATTGCGCGGCGAAAAAGGCGACGGAGCACCCATCCCCCGCGGCAATTTTGACGAAGACGCTCCCTTACTTTCGGAGAAGCTCGCTTCGGGATGCAGGTATTGGGCCTTGGAATCTTCGACAGGGTTCGCAAGCTTCGCCTCATGGACCTGCTGAACGCGAAAGAGAAGCTCGACGGCTTCTTCTTTAACACTGTCCGTCATTTGATCGAACATATCAAAGGCCTCGCGCTTGTATTCCACAAGCGGGTCACGCTGGCCGTAAGCCCTAAGCCCTATCCCCTCCCGGAGATTGTCGAGCCCATAGAGATGCTCCTTCCATTTCGTATCGATCACTTGAAGCAGGATGTAACGCACCAAGTATTGCATGCGCTCGGGGCCAAATTCCTGTTCCCGGCGGGTCAACTGTTCGCCCACTTTTTTTTCCAAGGCTTCAAGCAATCCGTCCATATCATCCAGGTTCTTTTCCACGACCTCGCGGAAACCCGCACCAAACTTCTCGCCTAGAGCCGTGATCAACCCCTCGGGATCTTTGTTCTCTTCACGAACATCCGGGTTGATATAGGTCAAAACCAAGCTCTCCACCACATTCTCGACCATCAGAAGAACATGTTTCTTCAGTTCTTCAGGAGAACCCTTCAGCACCAGATCGCGCTCGCCATAGATCAGCTCGCGCTGGCGGTTCATCACGTCGTCATATTCGAGCAAGTGTTTGCGAATCTCAAAATTGTGCGCTTCGACACGCTTCTGGGCCGTCTCCATGGCGCGGCTCACCAGAGGATGCTGGATCTCATCGCCTTCCTGCATCCCGAGGCGCTGCATCATGGCCGAGATACGGTCCGACCCGAAAAGCCGCATGAGTTCATCTTCCATCGCGATAAAGAATTTTGAACTTCCCGGATCGCCCTGGCGTCCGCAACGGCCGCGCAACTGATTATCGATACGCCGGGCCTCATGACGCTCGGTGCCGATCACCGTCAGACCGCCTTTGTCCGCCACGCCGGGCCCCAACACGATGTCTGTACCGCGACCCGCCATATTCGTTGCAATCGTCACGACCCCCGGCTGTCCGGCCTGCGCCACGATCTCGGCTTCCTTTTCATGATACTTGGCATTCAGCACGACATGCGGAAGATTGATCTTCTGAAGCATGCGGCTCAAGCGTTCGGACTTTTCGATCGAGATCGTCCCGACTAGGACCGGCCTTCCTTTTTTATGTTCTTCCGCCACTTCGCGCACCACGGCATCGAACTTTTCTTTTTCAGTCCGATAAATGCAATCTGCTGAATCGACACGAACACACGGGCGGTTCGGCGGCATCACCACAACATCCAACTTATAGATTTTATCGAACTCAACCGCCTCGGTTGCGGCGGTCCCGGTCATCCCCCCGAGCTTTTTGTACATACGAAAATAATTCTGGAATGTCACGGTCGCAAGCGTCTGGTTCTCCCGGCGGATTTCTACTCCCTCTTTAGCCTCCAACGCCTGGTGCAACCCGTCCGAAAAACGACGGCCGGGCATGAGTCGACCCGTGAATTCATCGACGATCAGGATCTCGTCATCCTTGATCACATAATCCACGTCCTTTTCAAAGAACTCTTTTGCGCGCAAGGCTGTCATGATGTGATGCCGTTCTGCGACGGTATCCGAATCGTGCATATTGTTCACGCCCATGAGCCTTGCGGCCTTGGCTTCCCCCTGCTCGGTCATGCGGATCGTTTTGGCCTTCTCATCGGCGATATAGTCGACCGTCTTTTTGATCTCCTCGATCTTGGACTTCCAATCAGGATCGACTTCTTCTTTCACGATCCGGTGAACCGTGAGCGTAAGCGCCGCGCGCTGGGCTTTGTAGTATTTATCCGTCGACTCTTCGGCAGGCCCTGAAATAATGAGCGGCGTGCGGGCTTCATCGATCTGGATCGAATCCTCTTCGTCGACGATCGCGTAATGAAGCGGTCGCTGAACCCGCATCTCGATCTGCGTGACCATATTGTCACGAAGATAATCGAACCCGAATTCGTTATTCGTACCGAAGGTAATATCCGAAGCGTAGGCCCGCTGACGCTCGTCCTGCGGGATGTCATGCTGGATCACGCCCACCGTGAGGCCGAGAAATTCATAGATCGGCCCCATCCAGTTCCGGTCGCGACGAGCGAGGTAATCATTAACGGTCACAAGATGCACGCCTTTGCCTTCCAGGGCGTTCAGATAGACCGGAAGGGTGGCAACAAGGGTCTTACCTTCTCCGGTGGACATTTCGGCGATCCTTCCTTTATGAAGCACAAGGCCCCCGAGGATCTGCACATCGAAATGGCGCATTTTGGTCGTCCGTTTCGACGCTTCACGCACCACCGCGAAAGCTTCAGGAAGGAGATCGTCGAGCGTGGCCCCTTCTGAGAGCCGCTTCTTAAACTCATCGGTCTTGGCACGAAGCTCCGCATCCGTTAGTTTTTCAATGACGGGCTCAAACGCATTCACTTGCGCCACGACTGGCCAAAGCAGTTTTAACGTGCGAGTGTTCTGGGTTCCAAAAATTTTCTTTAAAACATAATTGAGCATGAAAAATCCTTATCGAGGGAAACGCTGAACGGGAAACGCAAAAACATTTTACGTTGCCCGTTTCCGGTCCCCGAGGTTTATTTTTTATTGGGGTTGATTTCGAGACGCTTCAAGAATCGGGAGCCCCGCTTCAGTCGGCACATAGATGACCTGCCCCTTGGTATCCTTCAGCCCCCGTATCCACAAATATTTTAAGTAGGAGTCGTTGCTTTTCAGCGAATCTCCGATAATCTGGTTGGCCTTCGCAACGCCTTCGGCTTTCGCGACTTCGATCTCGGCATCCTTCTTAGCCTTTTGCAATTCAAATTCTTTCTGAAGCGCTTCTTGTTCAGCCTTTAATTTCAACTCGATGCTCTGTGAAAACGAGGGCGGAAGTTTCACGTCCCTCAGAAGCACGTCCTGAACAATGATCCCCTTGTCATCCAGTTTTCCTTTCAGAAAATCGAGGATATTCTTACCAATATCCTTACGCCCCGCCTCACTATAAAGCGCTTTTACGGCGTAACCGCTCGCCACGTTGCGGATCGACTCCCGGACATAGGGCTCCAGAACGACTGACACATAATAAGGCCCGATCTTTTTACGGACAAAGCTCGCCTTATCAGCCGGAATTTGATACATGATTGAAATGTCCAGTTGCGAGATCAGCCCTTCCGAGGAAGGCACATAGGCCATTTCTTTCAGCTCTTGCAATTTCACGTTCCAGAGTTCGATCTGAGTTACCGCGGGTATAAAGAAATGCCAGCCAGCGTTCAACACCTGGTCGCGAATGTGCCCGAAATCATTTTTTACGCCGACTTGGCCATCTTCGACTTGAACCACACAGCCGGAAAACATGAAACACACCATTAAGATCAACCCAAGCTGACTCAGCTTCTTCATTTCAACCCCCCTAGGTAAGGTGTAAGGCGTACGTCGTACCGCGAAAAAAAATCGCCGTACTCCGTACCCCGTACGCCGCACTATTTAGAGACATTCTGTTTCAAATAAGCTTCGATAAATTCATCCAGCTTGCCATCCATCACCGCATCCCCGTTCGAGGTCTCGAAGTCCGTGCGGTGATCCTTCACCATCGTGTAAGGATGAAAAACATACGAACGGATCTGAGAACCCCATTCAATCTTTTTCTTGGGTCCATATTGCGTGGCCAGCGCCGCTTCTTTTTCCTGCCGCAGCCTTTCATAAAGCCGCGCCTTTAGCACCTTCATCGCCACCTGTTTATTCTGAGTCTGAGAACGCTCATTCTGACACTGCGTCACGATCCCGGTCGCAAGATGCGTGATCCGGATCGCGCTTGAGGTTTTGTTCACGTGCTGACCGCCTGCACCGCCCGCCCGAAAGGCGTCGATCCGGATGTCGTCATCCTTGATCTCGATCTCGGGAATATCGTCCACCTCGGCGATCACATCCATAGACGCGAACGAAGTGTGCCGACGCTTATTGGCGTCAAAAGGAGATATCCGCACCAACCGGTGCACCCCCGATTCGGCTTTCAAATAACCGTATGCGTAAGCGCCCTGAACGATGAAAGTCGCGCTCTTAATGCCGGCCTCTTCCCCCTGCATCAAATCGACCATTTGCACAGCATAGTCGTGCTGTTCTGCCCAGCGCGTGTACATCCGGTAGAGCATCTGAGCCCAATCACAGGCCTCGGTCCCGCCCGCTCCGGAGTTAATACTCACAATCGCATTGTTGGGATCAAAAGGTCCCGACAAAAGCCGCTGGAATTCCAGGAGTTCGACTTCTCGTGCGAGTTTCGCAACATCTTCCTGGAATTCTTTTAGCGATTCTTCCTGATTCTCATCCATCATCCCAATAAGTTCCAGAAGATCTTGGGAAGATTGATGGGCTTTGTGCCAGGGGTCTACAATCTTTTTGAGAACTTTGAGGCGCTCAACCGTTGCCTGAGCATTCTGCGGGCGATCCCAGAAATCCGGCGCCGTCATTTTTTCATTAATATTCGAAATCTCACGTTCCTGCGCCTCAAGGTCAAAGATACCCCCTTATCTCTTGGAGTTGTTCCTTGAGATCCGTGAGGCGGTCCTTGAGAGCAGCAATTTCTTCTTTCATAAGCTGAGTAGTGTACTGAAGGAGGAGGTGATTTACAATCGCAAAAGGGCGCCGCGCTCAAGGATTAAGAAAGCACAGCGACAAAAACTTTTCGCCGTACGGCGTTAAATCATCGGATTATGTTTATGCTTGACCGTAGAAAGCTTCGCAGCCATCGCAAAAAATCCGATAAAAAGAATCAGACTTTTCGGGTCAAAAGAACGGAATCCGAAAATAATCAGATAAAGAATCAAGCATACGGCCACCGTTAATGCTCCTCCGGCGACCAACTTATGCCTCTGGGGCTCTGTCATGGAACACCTCCTAGTTGCCGCTAAGGGTGAAACCGAACCTTCGGCACTTCTATTTACGACTTCATTGTAAGCTTCTTGAAGGGGGAAAGCAACAACGCCTGTACGGCGAAATCGAAACCGCATGACGCCGTACGCCTTACACCATACGCAGTTATTCCAGCGAAAAAAAATCCTTTTGCTTCGAGGAGGGGTGCTTGGCGAGCG
>JBAXGK010000088.1:0-8011 GCA_037139435.1 Candidatus Omnitrophota bacterium
GTAGCAGGATGCGCAGTTTTGTTTTTGCTCGTTATGGTGAGCCGGGGATGGGCTGAAGAGCCTGCGCCGCAGCAGGGGCCGAAGACTGTTCCAGCAGCGTTGAGTGGAGAAACTTCGAAAGAGGCAGCTAAGGCCATAGACCCGCGTGCTCTCGATACGCTTAAACTTATGAGCGACACGCTTGCTCAAGCGAAATCGGTCCAGTTCGAAGCCCGTAGCATGGTGCCGATCAAGTCTCCGAGCGGGCTCTGGGTCAGCCTTTTCGGGACCGCCCGAGTCGTGAAAGAAGGCACGGGAAAACTTTTTGCGGAAACCCGGGGAGATTTTTTTCCGTACGATTTTTATTTTGACGGCAAGTCGGTCACGGCGTACTCGCCGACGAAGAATTTATACGCGGAGAAGGCGGCTCCTGGCACGATCGAGGATGTGATCGAAGCGGCCTATCGGGAAGAGGGGAAGTCCTTCCCTTATGCCGATATCCTTGTGGCGGAACCGTACAAAGTCCTGGCCGATGGATTGGTCAAAGCGGCTTATGTCGGGCAGTCGACGATCGGCGGCGTGAAGACGGACCATCTGGTCTTTGCCAATAAGGGAGTGGAGTGGCAGATATGGATCGGCGCGGAGGACCATCTCCCGCGTCTCGTATACGGGAACTATTTTGACGATATCAGTGAGCCGAGCTACACGGTGGGATTCTTGAATTGGAAGGTCAATCAATCGGTTCCTCCGGAGACGTTTGTGTTTCAGAATGCGTCCAAAGCAGTGAAGGTCGAGTTTCGCAATCCGATGCAGCAAGGCCGGGGAGTTCCTTCTGGCGCTGCGGCCCAACAGTAAAGCGAGGAGCCAGATCATGAAAAATAAAAAACTTTTTACGATAGTGATCTTAGCGGTAACGGTATTGCTTTGCTCCGGCGATGTGTATGCCCGGGGTGGCGGGGGTGGCGGAGGCCGGGGCGGCGGTGGCTTTGGCGGTGGACGCGGTGGAGATTTTGGCGGAGGCGGGCGCGGAGATTTCGGTGGAGGTGGGCACGGAGATTTTGGCGGTGGCGGCCGTGGAGATAGACCGGGCGAACACGGAAGCGGAGAATATCACGGCGGCGGGGATCACGGAGATCACGGGGACAACAACCGCAGGAACAATAACAACGATAATAACAACAACACCACAAATAATTACAACGGCAACGTCAACGGGTGGGGCGGTGGTTGGGGGGGCGGTTGGGGATACGGGGCTGCGGATGATGCCCTTGCCGGCATGGCCATGGGCACGGTGATGGGAGCCGCAGTGGCCTCGGCATCGCAGCCTTCAACGGTTGTGGTGGAGCAACCCACGACGGTGATCCAGCAAGTCGTACCAGCGACACCCCAGCTCGGGGCTCAAGTGACTACGCTTCCCGGTGTGTGCTCGGCCGAAAATGTGGGAGGCGTCATGGCTTATCAATGCGGGGCTTCGTGGTATAGGCCGTTTTTCGGGTCCAACGGCGTTTATTATCAGGTGGTGTCGCCGCCGCCCGCGCCGGTCAGTAATGACACCATGGTGCAATAGACTTTCTCTCGGCTGAAAGATGATGGAGATCCATGAAGCTTAAGTTCCTGTTCTTTGCTTTGGCGATGTTTTGCGTGATGCAGAGCGCTTATGCCGGAACGCTGGGACATTATTATCCCGGCGTTTTGGGCATGCGCGACATCATCATGCCTCCCAAGGGATTCTATACGATCTATTATAATCCCATCTATGGTAGCAACAGCCTGCAGGACGCCCACGGCAAGGAACTCTCCCATTTTTCAAAATCCGAAACCTCGACGAGATTCATTAATGTCCAGGGGCAAGAGATCCCCGTGAAGCTTTCGGCGAATTTGTCCGCTGACATCAATACGTCGATGATGTTTACCACTCAGCAGCTTTTGTTAATGTGGGTGCCGGGATGGAAATTCCTGGGCGCGGATTATGCGATGATCCTGGCGCCTTCTCTTGGCTATGTCAGTATCAAGGCGAAGATCCGGGCGCGCGAAGCCGGAACGATCACGGTCGAGGACACCACGCATACGGTGACGGGCCATCAAGAGATCAAGCTCAAAAGTGATGATTACGGGTTCGGGGATATGCTGGTTCAGCCGCTCATGCTCGACTGGCGCGGCAAACACTACGATGTGGGTGTGAATTACGGATTTTTTGCGCCGACGGGGTCCTACCAGGAGAAGCGCGCAGCCAATGTCGGGATGGCCTTCTGGACGCAGCAGTTCCAGGTGTTCGGCGCTTATTATTTCGATAAGAACCACAAAACCGCCCTGATCACGACTACGACCTACAATCTGAACAGCAAGCGGTATTCCCAGGATCTGACGCCGGGGCAGAGCATGACGCTTGAGTACGCGCTGAGCCATTATATGAATAGCCGCGTTGAGGTTGGCGTGTGCGGCTATGACCAGTGGCAGATCTCTTCTGATACCGGAACCGCGGCGAGGAATAAGGATGCTTTTTATCAGATCCACGCCATCGGCGGCCAATTCACAGGATGGATCATCAAAGAAAAACTCAGCCTTACGACCAAATGTTACTACGAGTATTACGGGGTGGGCCGTTTCAAGGGTATCCTCGGGACGGCGAATCTGATCTATGTGTTCTAAAACCATTCAAAGGAGGAGCAATGTTCGATCTTAGCAAGTTGGGGGATATGGCCAAAATAGCGGGTGAGGCTAAGCAGATGCAGGAAAAACAGGAAAGAATGTCGAGAGAGCAGCTGGAGATACTCCAGAAAATATCCGCTCAAATGGATTCGGTGATCGCTCTCCTGAAAGATTGCAAAAAATAAAAGGCAAGGCTCCTCCTTTTCAAAGGGGCTCTAAGAACCCTTGAATAGCATAGAACAAGGCAGCTCTGGGATTTACAGATGAGGATCAAAGCAGTTTTTTTGTTAGGACTTGTTCCCGTTTTTTTGATCGTCCTTCCGTTTCGCTCCTGCCAAGCCGCCGATCCCGTGGTCGCGACCAGCGTGGTTGATGGCGAAACCCTCCAACTCGCCAGCGGCGAGAAAGTACGTCTCATCGGGATCGATGTTCCCGCTTCTTCCAAAAACGCCAAGCTCCGAGATGATATCAAGAGCACCGGTAAGGACGGTCCGACTCTCATTGAGGCCGGAAAAAACGCCGCAAAACTTCTTCGCAAGTTGATCAAGAATGAAAAAATTCTTTTGGAATATGACGAGAAAGAGAAAGAAAAATCCGGCAGACGGTGGGTGTATGCTTATTTTTATCTGGATCCCCATCTCGATATGGAAATACCCGCCGAATGGTCTGTGGAGCTCAGCCCGGGAACCGGAGAAAGGCAGCTCCGGGTGTTCCTAAATGCCACACTGATCAAGTCCGGCTATGCTCAGATGAAGATCGTTCCGCCCAATGTGAAGTTCCAGGAGCTTTTTTCAAAATTACAGGACGAGGCCAAAGCGCAGAAGCGGGGATTCTGGGGAGGGGCGGACGCCCCAGCGAAGACGGAGCCGGTCCCTAAAAAGGCTCCGGCGCGTAAGCGAAAATTCTGACCCAAAAACAGCATCGGGGGTATAATTGCCCTCTACAGCGAACTCATCACCATGCCGAAAATGGAGGGAAAAATGGATAACAACCCAAAGTCCGCGTCTGCTGCAGCTCCCGAGAAAGAAGAAGTGCTTTTTAAGTGGGATTATCAGATCAAGATGCTTTTCAACCCCGTTCTGTGGGGGAATTTCGTCGTCTGCTTCGGGATCCCGGCCATCCTTCTTGGGATCGGTTTCAGTTTTACAGGGCAGGTGAAGGGTGCCGCTTTTCTTGCGGCGGGTCTTATCGTTTTTTTCGCCGTGATCTGGTTCATTACCGGGATCGTCATCGACATCGGAGGAGGCTTTGCCGCGTCTTTTGTGATCACTTCCCGGGGGATCTATTTCACATCGGGACCCGGCTCCAAGAAAGCGGCGGATATCGCTACGGTGATCGGGCTGCTTGCCGGGTCCGCTTCGGGGACCGGCGCGGGGCTACTCGCGAGAGCGGAACAGGACAATGCCGTTGCTTGGGAAAAGATCAAAAAAGTCAAAGTCCGCAAAGGCATGCGTTATATCTTTGTTCGCGGGGGCTTCGGCAACAAGCCGATCGGTCTTTACTGCAACAAAGAAAATTTCGATCAAATCCTCGCGCTTGTCCAATCAAAATTCAAGAGGTAAACGACCTATGAAACAGAGCCCGAGCAAATCCTCCAAGTCGATAGTTTTTATTGTCGCTCTTCTTTTTTTTACGACGCAGTTGATCGGCGGGGCCGCTCTTGCCTTGGACACGAAAGTCGATCCGTCTAAACAGGCTGCGTGGGAAACCGCGCAGGCCGAAGCTGCCAAGCGGCTCGCTGATTTCGAGGCCGCCGTGAAGGCCGGAAAGCCTGAGCGGATCCGCAAGGCGGGTCTGGAGCTCCAATCTGATCCCATCGCCGTGCAGAAGCTTAATCAAGCGGATCGCCCTGATCTGGTGGAGGCTCACAATCAGGTGACTGAGAAGATCAAAACCGGAGCCAAAGAGAACATCAAAGAAAACATGGCGAAGGAGTGGAACAAGACGCATCCGAACGAAAAGCCGATCACAAAGAAAGATGTCGAGATCTACGAGCCGACAAATTATAAAGATCCATCGGCCAAGCCCAAGAGCGGCCAGGATTGGGACGTTACGGTTCGGGTGAAGGGTGTAGATGTTCCACCGACCCAGTCTCAGAAAGTAGTCGAGAAATCCTATTACGATGCCGCCGGAGGAGAGAAAACATTCGGGAATCGCGCACCGGGCGTAACCACAGAACAGGCCGCGGCTGCAGCCGCGCATAAGCAGGCGGTCGAGACGACGCACGGGAAAAGCCCCGAGGCGTACAATCAGCCCGAGACGATCCTTGGCACCAAGACCGAAAAACCGAAGACCGGGGAGCGGCTGAGTGACCCCGAGCAATTAACGCATGCCATCGAGAACAAAAGTAACATTTCGAGCAACAAGGCGGCTGAGGCAACGGCAGCAGGCAATTCTACCGAAGCCGTAAGGCAAGAGACCGAGCAGATGCGCCAGGCATCAAAGCAGTACGACAAGATCACCAAGCCGCGCGTCGAGGCCGCGGGGGGCAATGTGCATTCGCAGGTCGAGAAAGGGATGGAAATCGTGCGCGACGCAGGCGCTGGAAAAATCTCTCCGGAGCAGGCGCGCGCAGAGCTTGCGAAGATGGGAGAGACACCCGAATCTATGATAAGCAAAGCTTCCGGCCAGGCCGAAGCCGCGCAGAAGCTCAAGCCGTCAGGTACAGCTCCCGAGACGGTAAAGGGCTCGGGCACCGCGCCGGAGCCAGTGGGCAAGAATACTTCTGTCGAAGGACCCGAAGCCACCAAAGTCAAGGGAGCGGAAGTAGAACCGACAAGTGTTAAGTCGAAAGTGCTGAAGGCTGCCGGGACCGTCATGATCGGCGTTGATATCGGGTCAACCGCTCAGGATATCAAAGAAGATCTTAAAAAAGGAGATCTCCAGGGAGCGGCCATCAAGACCGGTGAAGCCGGGGCGAATGCGGTCACGGGTGGCGCGTATGGGACGGTCAAAGCCGGAGCGGAGAAATACAATGACATGACCGAGGCGCAGAAACAGGTCGCCAATGCCAACAAGCAGAATGAAGCGGCCTATGATCTCCAGGCCGAAAAGAAACTGCGCGACGCGGGCGTTAGCCGCGAGGATGCGGCGAAGATCATGGAGGCCAAGGCGAAAGGCGATGATTCCGCGCTGGAAAGTAAGTTCAAGGAGCTGGGTATCACGGCGCCTGAGAAGATCGTAGAAAAAGGTCCGGTGGGGGACGACACGGCCGGCCAGAGGGCTGTCGCCGTTGGTGAGGGGATGGTGGATAGCGCAAAGAAAGCGGGAACATTCGTGAAGGAAACCGTCCAGGATGTTGGGGAGATCACCACCGGCATGACGGAGAAAGGCGTCGCGGCCGAGGTTGTCAATCAGACGAAGACAAATGTGGCGGACGCGTATGGGACGTATAAGGACAATAAGAATGCCGAAAAGACGACGGAAGATTTCAAGCAGGGGGTGATGGACCGTCTGATCGCTAAGGGGGCAACTCCTGAAGGCGCTCAAAAGGCCGCCGAGGCCCTGGTTGACAAGGGTGACGCCTCGAAGATGAAAAAACTTGAAGAGCTCCTGGATAAAAAAAATCAGGAAAAAGACGAAGCGGCCGAGGCGGCCGCCAAAGAAAGGCGGAAAAAATCCAAGAATAAAGAAGCCCAAAAGGAGCTCCCCCAGCCTAAGGAAGAAACTGAAGCAGCTCCGGCTCCAAAGGGGAACGAAAAAATACTCGAGGCTGTCAAGCCTGCCAGGGTGACCGCCGTTGCGACGTTTGAGACCGATGCGAGTTATATGGAATTTAAAAACATCGTCACCACGTCGATCGTCATTAGCTTCTGGAATTTGGGAGAATATGCGGCTGGCTACGATCGGGTGAGTGTGCAGATCACTGACACGGCATCGCTGAATGGTGTCACGGAAAAGCATGGGGGGACCGGCTCGTTTAGCGGAGGCCCGAATGGCGTTTTCAATTTCAATATCGACGGTAGCGCTGGACAGGGACGGCTGATCAATGGGGCCACGATCTCGCTGCCCGAAGGGAAAACAGCCGTTGTGCAAAACCCGGAAGCTTTCACAGATTGGCCCAAATAAAGCCGGAAGCAGAACTAATTTTAATTATCCAAAAGGAGAATCTGATGAAATCTAACAACGGTATATTGAAATTCTTTGTTCTCTGCATCCTTTTTTCCATGATGCAACTCCATGTCGGCGTGATCTCGGCTGCGGATGGGCCGGCAAGCAAACCAGCGCCCAGCCCGCAAGAGGTTTTGAAAACATTGGATGATTCCATTGCTAAGCTCGAGGAATCCATAAAACTCTTTGACGCTCAAATCGCCGACGTCGACGCGATGGATGTCGGCGCTGATGCGTGGGGTGCGGAGCACGCTGAGTCGATCAAGAACGATCTTAAGAGTACTGCGGTAACGTACAAACCGATGCTGGAGGAGCAACTTAAGAATTTAAAAGCTATGCGCCAGCAAGCGGCATTGAAGGCCGGAGGCAAGCGTAGCCCCTTCGGGGCTTAAGATCCACGAAGAATAACACTCCATTTTTGAAGTCGTCTTATTCAATCAAGATTCAAGAGGTAAACGATCCGTGAAATATAGCCCGAAGAGATTTTCCAAGCTATTGTCCTTGATTGTCGCGATGTTTTTTTCTTTGGCACAGTTCCAGGTCGGGGTGATGGCTGCTGACCAACCGGTCAACCGGCCTGGGCAGGAGTTGGCGGAGAAGGCGTTGCAGGCAAGTCTGAACGGGAAATACGACGAAGCTATCTCCTATGCGGACAAGGTGATCCAGCTCAAGCCGGATCATGCGGAAGATCATGCAAAAGCTTACTTTGCGCGGGGCCTGGCCCTTTACAATCAAGGGAAGAAAAAGGAGGCCATCAGTGATCTGAATTGGGCCACCAACTTTTGGCCAACGTTCCTCGACGCCTACGTGGTCCGGGGGAATGCCAAGGCCGATCTCGGGATGTACGATGAAGCGATCGCAGACCAGGACAAAGCTCTCGAGCTGAAGCCTGATTATGCCCGAGCTTATTCCGATCGCGGTTTTGCTTACTATAAAGAAGGAAAGTATGACAAAGCGATCGCCGACAGCACGCGGTCGCTTGAGCTCAACCCGAACGATCCGAACACTCTTGATACCCTGGGACATGTCTATTTCAAAAAGGGCGACTATGACCAAGCAATACAGAATTATGGCAAGGCTCTCCAATTAAATTCCAAGAGCGGACACCGGTACATGTACCGTGCTACGGCGTATGTGCAGAAAAAAATGTACGACGAGGCGCTGGCAGATTGCCAAAAAGGGGCTGAATTGGAACCCGATTTGGAGGAGCTCTACAGTCTCAAGGGGCAGGCCTATGCCGCAAAAAAAGAATATGATCCGGCCCTCCAAAGTT
>JBAXGK010000089.1:0-7892 GCA_037139435.1 Candidatus Omnitrophota bacterium
CGTCAGATAGATCGCCGCCGCCACGCCGAGCGGAAGCGCCATAAGGATCATCAGCAAGGTGATCGCAAGCGTCCCGAAGATGCAGGGGAATATCCCCCCATGCGTCATGCCATCAAGCGGCATCTGGGTCAGGAACGACCACGTGATCGTGCCCGCACCTTTCCGGATGATCATATACATGATGAACCCCAGAGCCGACAGCGGGATAAGAGCAAAAAATCTGACAAGGACATCCGAAAGGATCTCGTTCCAGCGAATCCGCTGGGACGTCAATTTTGGAAGTGTCAGCAAGAGAGCTTCGGACATGCTACATCCTCAATTTCTGGCGCATTTTATTCAGCACGATCTCGGAAACAAGGTTCAGGACGAATGTAAAAGTAAAAAGCACGGCTCCGACCAGAAAAAGCGCGTAGTAATGTTCACCGCCCTGAGCTACGGAGCCAAGTTCTGCCGCAATGTTGGCGGTCATGGTCCGGATACTTGAAAAAATATTGCCTGTTACAAGTGCGGCATTGCCGGTCGCCATAAGCACGATCATCGTTTCTCCGAGCGCCCGACCGAATCCGAGAATGATCGCCGCCGAAATACCCGAAACCGCGGCTGGGACAACCGTCCCCCACACTGTCTGCCATTTCGTAGCGCCCAAGGCATACGAGGCGTCACGAAGCTCCTTAGGTACTGCCCGCATCGCGTCCTCCGCGATCGTGATCATAATGGGAAGCACGGCGAGCGCCACGCCCAGGGAACCGACAAAAGCGTTCAGCCGAAATTTGGTATGAAAAATGTCCTGGGCAAAGGTCGCGATGAAAGCCAGCATCACAAATCCGATCACAACCGAGGGGATCCCGGCCAGAAGTTCCAGAGTCGGCTTCAGGGTCTCTCGCACTTTTGAGGGAGCAAGTTCCGAAAGATAGATCGCACAACCGATCCCGAGAATACCCGAAATGATCGTGGCTGGAAAAGCTACAAGGAAACTGCCGCAAATAAGCGGGATCAGGGAATATTTAGGAACTTCGGAGACCGACTGCCACATCATCTTGAAGACGTAGTGCCCGTCATAATCGTCGTAGACCCACTTACCGATCAGATCGAAAGGGTTCGCGGTGGCAAAGAATCGAACCGCTTCCTTAAAGAGAAAAACGAAGATGAGAGCAATGATCAGCATCGACGAAATCCCTGCAATGAGCAAGAATCTCTCAATGAGCCATTCCCCGAGACGCGTGTTCTTCGTTGTAAGTTTATGTGTATCCATGCGCTCCAGCCTTCTTTGCCGATCTCCCAGCCCTAATTCAACCACCGGCCAAAACTTGGTCAATGAGATTAATGAAAAACATGACAACCAGCGAAATCCCGACCATAACTAGCAACCACTTTCCGAGGCGCTTATACATCGCGGTCGTTTTATGCGTTTCCATGCTTCCTGACGCATTCACATTAAAAACAAACCCTTCAGCAAACCCGCCTTTTGGGCTCGATCTGCTGAAGGGTTCATCCTTCCATTGCGAGAGACCCGTCACATTGGATCGGGCAGGTTTCGCTATTTGAGCGGACCTTTCTCGCAATTTCATTTAAAAACCTAGTTCTGTTTCAACGGAACGTAGCCAATTTCTTCGACGATCTTCTGACCTTCCGGGCTTAGGATCCAATCAAGGAAGGCCTTGATATCGCCCTTGGGCTTAAAACCCGTGTACATGTACAAATAGCGCCAGATGGGATACGATCCAGACCAAGCCGCTTCGTAGTCAAGCGTTCCATCAGCCTTGACGGGATTGACCGCCGCGGACTTATCGTCTTTCTTGACGGAAATAATCTTCACACCGGACTGCTTTGTGTAGTAAGCCGCACCGCCGTAACCAATACCGGCCGGATCTTTAGAGACCGCGTTTGCAACGGCTGATGTTCCAGGCATAGTCTGACAATCCGCGGCGTAGTCCTGGTTCTTCAGCACATTCTCCTTGAGAAACGTATAAGTACCGCTCGAGGATTCACGACAATAGCGAAGGATCGACTGGTCCGGCCCACCTACCTCATTCCAATTATTGATGCGGCCCGTATAGATCCCCATGATCTGTTTTAGGGAAATTTCTTTTATTGGATTCACAGCATTTACCACGATCGCGAGGCTATCCATCGCGACCTTGAACTCTTCGGGATAATAACCGGCTGCCTTCGCCTTATCCATCTCGCTTCCCTTGATCTTGCGGCTTGCGTTCGCGATGTCCGTGGTCCCATTCATCAGAGCGGCGATTCCAACGCCCGATCCCCCGCCAGTCACCTGAATGGCAGCACCCGGATTCTTCTGCATATAGACTTCGGCCCATTTCTGAGCGAGCACGATCATCGTATCCGACCCCTTAACCGTCACGTTCTTCGCAGCAAACGCCGACGGGATCATCGCTACTAGCGCGACCGCCAGGATCCCTCTGACCACCATTCTTGAAGTTTTCATTTCATCTCTCCTTGTTATTTTTGATGAGGACTTTTCCAGGGGACAGTCCCGAAGGACTGTCCCCTTTAAGTTATACTTAGAACTTGTACGTCATATCCAGCTGGAACCTGCGGACCGATTGATCCGGTTGCATGCCGTTGATCACAGCATTGGTCCCGGGCCCACCTCTCTGAGTGATGGGCCTCACGAGATAGCATGCGCCGTTCAAGGTGAGATAATCCGTCAGGTTATATCCCAACTTGATAACGCTCCCGGCCTTATCGCTGCCGCCATAGTTGTAGCCGCCAAAGTCGCTATCATTAAAAGCACCCGGGACTGAATTCGCACCAACATACTTGTATTGATAACTCGCCTGCCAATCTTTCTTCTTCTGGAGCTTGCCAAGCGTAAGTCCCAGCGACCAAGCGTCAGCGCCGCCTTGCATCGTGTAGTTTTGGTTTGATACCCCGTTCGTTGTCCCAGTTACATAACCAATCCCAGACTGATTGCTCATATTATGAGCAAATTCAGCAAACGGCTTCACGGGAACACCGTAGGGGTAAAAGTTAACCTCCTGGTAGATGCTCAGAATATTAAAACCCTGCGCTGACAAACGCGTACCATTGGCGTCGGTAGGATTACCATTCGCCTGACTCGATCCACCAATTTGCCAGTTGTTATTTGTGGCATAATTGTTGTAGCTATAAACCGAAAGAGCCGTGAGAGCGTCGACCGGTCTTTCCATGCCTGGCACGTAAAAAACAGGATTCAACCCGACCTGATAGGCAAAAAGGGATGCGTCTTTGCCTCCCGTCGGGGCTATGGCAGTTCCGCCCGCAGTGGTACCGGTTTCCATGAGAAGAAACTGTCCTAAGAGGCCATAAGCCTTCAGATCAAAGTTCTCGGTATCCAGAAGCTTGGTATCAACCTTTTCATAGATACCTTCCGGCTTCAGGTCCCGGTCCCAGATCATATCGGTAGAACCTTTTTCGAAAGGATTATTGAATTTACCAGCCGTGACCTCAAGACCCGAGATCTCGATGCCTTCGCCGAGACCCATCTTCGCCCATTCCGGCGTGTAGGTCGCGTAGGCTTTTTCAACCCAGATATTCTTGAAGTTGAAGTTATTAGTCAACGTCGCATTGGTGGAGATAGGATCGTTGTTGAGACCGTTATTGATCACTTTCTCGCCAGTAGCCATCGAAAAACCAACCTTGACCTCATCGCTAAACTTCTTTTCAAACCCGTAACGCAACCGGATACGGAAACGGTTCCTATTCGGCTCAGAAGTCGTGGCCGCAGTATTCCCATTCAAATGAAAAGCCTCATATCTCAGACGGAGATCGCCGCTAAACTTGAGATCTTTGAGCCATTTATTGGCGCCACCGGTCGAATCGCTCAGGCGCTGGTTGAATTCGGCCTCACTCATCGGAGGAGTTGCTTCCACGCCGCTAGGCGCCATAGCGATCTTCCCGCCGCCTGTCTTAAGCGCCTGAATCTCGGTTTTCTGCGCCATGACGGTCGTCTGCAGTTCGGTCATCTGTTTCTGCATTTGCTTGACCATATCCATAAGTTGCGCCTCATCCGCGAATGCCGCGGACGAAAAAACCATAAGGCAAACAACTAAAATGCTCGCCAGTTTTGTGAAAGGGTGGTGTCTCATAAAATTGTTTCTCCTCCGGTTTGATTTGGATGGAACAGAATTTACTTCCGTTCGTTTTGTTTTCATGGCGGGAGTATAGAATATGCCTGTCAAGTCTTCATGATGAGGATGTAAAAAGATTGTAAAATAATCGGGCATGCCGGCTCAGGGGAAATGGGGGCAAACCGCGTCTTGGATGCCTCCTAGAGCTAGGAAGCCAGGTCTTTGGGGTATCCCGATCTTACGGGGGCAAATACATATATATGGAGGATCGTGACAGGAGGAGAAACAAGGACGGGATAGGAGCGGCCGCTACTATGAAAAACAACACGTTAAGATGAAGCGCTGCCGTCCTGTTACGGCCTAAACAAAACCCTTCGCAGCAACGATTTTAAATCTTTCACAGATCAGATTCCGCACTTCGCGAAACCTATCTAGAACCTCTGGAGTGACTTCTTGACCATGCGGAGGATCGGGGAATTCCCAATGCAGGCGTTTTGTATTACCCGGAAAGAACGGGCACGATTCCTTGGCGATATTGCAAACCGTAACAACGTAGTCAAAGGTCTGTCCTTTGAACTCGTCTACATGCTTCGAACGATGCCCTGAGATATCGATCCCGATCTCTTTCATGACCTGAATGGCTATGGGGTTCACAGAAGACGGTTTTGTCCCAGCGCTGAAGACTTCGAAACGACTAGCACCGTAATCTCTAAGAATACCCTCTGCCATCTGTGAACGGCAGGAATTTCCGGTGCAAAGAATAAGCACTTTTTGCTTTACTGCCATTTCAATAAACCTCCGGCACAAATTTTTGCTTGTTTAGAGGCGGCCGTTTGTACCCTTTATCTTTCTGCCTCTTCGGGATCACGAGTTTTTTCTGGGTCACATCTTTATAGGAAATCTGGGACAAGAGATGCGTCATGCAGTTCAGACGCGAACGTTTTTTGTCGTTCGAATCCACCACATGCCAGGGAGCGTGCGGAGTATCCGTGTGCTCAAACATCACATCCTTCGCCTTGGAATAGTCCACCCAGCGCGCCCTGGCTTCGAGATCCATTGGGCTGAGTTTCCAGCGCCGGGCCGGATCTTTCAGTCTCTCTTGGAACCGCTCTTCCTGGACGGCATCGCTCACCGAAAACCAATACTTAATGAGGATCGTTCCGGAACGAATGAGCTCTTTCTCAAATTGGGGACAAAAATCTAAAAAATCCCGGTATTCCGCATCGGTACAAAAACCCATCACGCGCTCGACTCCCGCACGGTTATACCAACTGCGGTCAAAAAGCACCATTTCGCCGGCCGCCGGCAAGTACGCCGCATAACGCTGAAAATACCATTGCGTTCTTTCCCTCTCGGTGGGAGTTCCCAAAGCTGCGATCCGAACAATGCGCGGATTCGTGCGCATGGTCAGCCGCTTGATCACTCCCCCCTTGCCTGCTGCGTCACGCCCCTCAAAGATCACCACCACCTTCAGCCCTTTGAGCTTGATCCATTCCTCCAACTTAACCATTTCGGTTTGCAGCCGCTCGATCTCTTTATTGTAGATCTTGTTTTTGAGTTTCTTGGGAAGGCCATCCAGTTTTCCGGATTTCTTCTTCAGGATCTTCTTTATCTCGTCCTTCACATGTTGATCCTTCTTGCCCATAAGAATCCTCCAATCGGCTAAAACTTTGTTACTTCTTTGAATCCTGCTGAGAAGGAACAGAGGCTCATATCTTCTCACTGTTCGGATAAGCGAGCGGCGTAAGCTCCGCGATCATTTGGTCCACATGTTTTGTCGACTCGTCATCGGGACCCAGCTTTTTCAGCCGGATGATCAGCGCCTTATTGAGAACGTTGAGAGCCGCACTGTATTTCTTTTGCATGGCATAAGCCACTCCAAGGTTGAAATAGATCGATGCCATCTCCAAGCCTTCCTTGTCCAGTTTTTTAATGTCGATCAGGATGGCCTGCTTGTAGAGCTGTTCGGCTTCCGCCGCGCGCTTCAGATAGAGATAAAGGTTGGCCAGGTTGTTCATGGTATCCGCAGCTTCCAGACCGTCGGGTCCGAATTCCTCTTTAGCCACCCGGACGGCTTCCTCCGCGGCATGAAGTGCCTTCGGAAGGTCCCTTGCTTCGTTTGCGGCAACGATCTGATCGTTCAAGGCTCTGATCTTTTTCTCCCCCACCCTGGGATCTTTCGCGAGCGCGGTCCCCGTTTGAATGGTGAGACAAAAGAGAGCGCTGAACAAGAATGGCGCAATCCGCCCGGATCTTTTCATGATCATTGTTATGCCCCGCCTGTGATGCGTTTAAAAACTTTTTCCTGCAGCTTAGATGCTGTCCCAATACGCGCCTTCCCCTCAGAGGATGGAAAGGAGAAATCCAACGGTAAAATTAGATCTGCCGGCTTGAACTTCAGATCCTTTCAGCATTCGGGTAGGCGAGCTTCGAAAAGTCGTCCATCATCTCTTCCACTTTTTTCGTCGCGATGTTATCGGGACCTAATTTTTCCCGGCGGATGACGAGCGCATTGTTCAGGATCTTGAGGGCATCGCTGTATTTCTTCTGCGCAGCATAAGCAATGCCGAGATTCACATAAAGATCTGCCATCTCCGTCCCTTTCTTGTCCTTTTTCTTAAGAGAGATCAGAACGACCTGTTTTAAAAGCTGTTCAGCCTCCGCCGCCCTGTCCGCGAACAGGTAAAGATTCGCAAGATTGTTCATGGCGTCCCCGGCCTCTTGGCTTTTTCCCCCAAATTCCTTTTTCGCCACATGGACGGCCTTATCCGCAGCCTGGAGCGCGCCCGGAAGGTCCTGTCTTCCATTCGCATCAGCGATCTCCATATTCAAATCCCGGATCGTTCTCGCGGCCGTACTGCGATTTTTCGCATACACCGGTCCCGTTTGCGCGACAAGACAGAAGACAATGCTCAGCAAGAACAGAAAACCATGCCACGATTTATTTGTCATCATTTAAACGTTCCCGCGTGTAAAAATAAGTGCATCTTTAAGACGTAGGATTGTAATCCTTCAACGGAGGGAAATCAAACTTTACGGGTTATCTTGGTCTAAACTTGGAGCATTTCGTGGACCGAAGTGGGCTACAAGCCAACAGGCGCCCCAACCACAAGCGATACCCAGGACGGCACCCCCTACGAGGTCGGTAGGATAATGCGCGCCGACATAGACTCGCGTGATGGCGACCCAAGCCGCAACAACGTAAGCCCAACGCGCCTGTTTAGGATAGTAGTTGCTTAGGACAAACGCGGCCGCGAAAATAACAGCCGTATGCCCGGAGGGGAAAGCGTCATTCCACGGCTTGCGAAAAATAACGTTCACATGTTCCCAATAAATATGCGGCCGGGGTCGGTGGAAAAAATCTTTTAAGATAAGTGACAGCCAATCCGCCGTCAAGACCGCTACCACCGCTGCCGGAATGCTTGTGGAGCATTTCTTTTTACCGAAGATCAAAAATCCAAGTGTTAAAAAACCGAGCGCGATCTTGGTTTCGCCCAAGCGTGTGGGCCAAGCCAGAAAATAATCAAGCCACGGCCTTTGCAGGCGCTGGAAAAAGAAAAAAACCGTGTGGTCAAAGCTGAGGAAAAGTTCTTTTAAAAAAATCATGGGGTCTCACCTATCTAGGTGACTGGGACAAACTGCTCCTGGGCGGCTTCCCAGAGCTGGCGGGCCAGTTCTTTCCGATGGCCCGATCGTACCGGCCTGTCGCCAAAGACAAAACGCGCCTTGAAAGTCTTCATCCGGAGCAGGTCCTTCAAGTGCGGCATGAATTCCATATCCCCCCACCAGCAAACGGACCGGCTGGCCGGTGCCTCTTCC
>JBAXGK010000090.1:0-7876 GCA_037139435.1 Candidatus Omnitrophota bacterium
GTGATGAAAGTTTCGAATGAAACGAATCTCACCCAGATCGATGTCAAGAAGATCGTCCAGAAAACCCTCGATGTTATTTCCGACAGCCTTCAGCGCGGCGAGACCGTGGAGCTTAGGAATTTCGGTGTGTTTAAAGTAAAGAACCGTCGCGGCCGTTTAGGGCGTAATCCCCGGACCGGCGAGGAAGTGACGGTTCCCGAAAAAAAAGTCGTGGTGTTCAAGCCCGGACTCATCTTAAAGATCAAGGTGAAGTAAAGAAGTGTTGGGCGTGCCCGGATATTCTGTGGCGCGAAAGTGATTTCCAAAGATTTCAAGGAGGCGGGTATGGCAGATAAAGGCAAAGTAAAATGGTTCTCCAACGTCAAGGGTTTCGGATTTCTCCGTAAAGAGGGGGAGGAAAAGGATATTTTCGTCCATTATTCTGTGATCCAGGGAGAAGGATATAAGCGGCTCAATCCTGACGAGGAAGTCGAGTTCGAGATCGTGCAGGGAGAAAAAGGTCCGCTAGCCCAGAACGTTGTTCGCCATAAGAAGCCGAAAGAAGAAGGAGCTGCGGATGCCGCTCCCGAGGGCAAGAAGGAAGGCAAGAAGAAGGAAGCCTCGGCCAAGAAGTAAGCCCGCTCTAGAGCGTTATTTTAAAACAGGAATCGACCCGCGGGATCTTTCCCGCGGGTCTTTTTTTGCCTCATCCAAAGGCTGGGCGAGGACGAATCCGACGCGCTGTGTGGCGGGTCTGAATGAATCTATAAGGAAATCCAATGTCTGAAAGAAAAAAACCGAAAAAGATGCGTCGGTTCTTCACCTCCCAGATCTTGCAAAATATCCCCCAGGATCTTTGGCTCGAGCCCGCCGAAACCCATCATCTTCGCGACAGTATTCGTCTCAAGCCGGGGGATGCTTGTCTTGTGACGGATGGCCACGGGGGTGAAGCGGAAGCTTTGGTCGGTGAATTCGCTTTGGATGGCCGGGTCTTGCTTCGGATCCAAAGAGTGCTTGTTAAAACGGGCTCTTTTAGCGACGTCGTTACGCTCAGAGTTTTTCCGGTCATGTTGCGCAAGGGGAAGACCGATCTTCTTGTCGAAAAAGCGCAGGAGCTTGGGGCGCACGAGTTTTGTCCGATCGTTTCGGAGCATTGTGAGGTCCAGGTCGCGAAAGAAAAAACGGAAAAGATCGTTGATCGATGGAACCGTATTGCCCGAGAAGCCAGCAAGCAGTCCGGAAGTCTCAAGATCCTCAGGATCGAGGCTCCTCGGAGTTTCAAGGAAGCGCTTGGGAGTATTTCTTCCGACGAACGAGTCGTCATCTTTCATCCAGGGCCGGAAGCCATCCCTTTTCCGAAGTGGCTTGCGGAAATCCAGGGTCTTAAGGGTACGATCAAAGCCTTGAATGTTTTTATCGGGCCGGAGGGGGGCTTTTCGCAGGACGAGATCCGTTGGGCCCATGGACACCTCAAGGAGAAGCACCTTCAGCTTGTCGAGCTGGGAGAGGTTCTTTTTAAAGCGGATACCGCCTTCATCGGGATCGTGGCATCGCTTAGGTTTTCCGGCATTCTTTCCGCTTGATCATGCCCTCTCCTTCTTCTTCCAAGAAAAACGTTCGCTTCTACACACTCGGTTGTAAGGTCAATCAGTACGAAACCCAGGCGATGCGGGAAGTCCTGGAGCGAAATGGTTACCGCGATATTGAAGGACAAAAAGGCACCCCTTGTCATCTCGTGGTTGTGAATACTTGCACGGTGACTCAAGACTCCGACCGGACGAACCGCTACTGGATACGGAGACTCCGGCGTGAACATCCCGAGGCGCGGCTTGCGGTGACCGGTTGTTATGCCGAGAAGAACCGCGTTGAACTCGAAGCGATGCCGGAAGTCGATCTTATTTTTTTAAACGACGAAAAGCCCTTCCTCGCGGAGAGGATTTTGGATCCGACCGATGTTTCTGGCGTCGTGCTTCCGGATAAGGCGGCAACTTTCATGCCGCTTTCGATCTCGCGATCTGAGGGGAAGACCCGGGCCTACGTGAAGGTCCAGGATGGTTGTAACCACGCCTGCAGTTTCTGCAAAGTATCGATCGTGCGCGGGCCTTCCCGCAGTCGCGCATTGCCGGAGATCTTGGAGGAAGTGACGCGGCTCAGAGACGGGGGGTATCGGGAGATCATTCTAACCGGCATCCAGCTCGGGGCTTATGGCCTTGATCTTTTTCCTTCAGTCAATTCCGGAGAGAGGCATTATCTTCTGAGGGATGTGATCGAATCCTGTGCCCGGGTCGAAGGGATTGAACGTATCCGTTTGAGTTCGATCGAGCTGATGGATCTTGGGAAACCCATTCGCGACGCGTTTCGGAGCATTCAAAAACTTTGTCCGCATATTCACCTTCCGCTCCAAAGCGGAGATAACGAAGTCCTTGCGAGGATGAACCGGCGCTACACGCGGGAAGAGTACCGGGATGTGGTTTTGGAATTGAAGGATCGGATCCCGGATTTTGAATTCAGCGTGGATGTGTTGGCCGGATTTCCAGGCGAGACCGAGGATCAGTTTGCGAACACTTTGGAATTGATCGAGATCCTTAAGCCGCTTAAGACGCATGTGTTTCCGTACAGCCTTCGAGAGGGGACGCGGGCCGCGGACTGGGGCATTCTTCCCGCGCAAGTGGTGCGTGACCGTGTCCGCCGGCTGATGGGCTTGGCCGAGCGTGTTTCCGGGGAGGTCCGGAGCCGGTATCTGGGTCGTACACTTGAGATCCTGGCCGAGCATGAGAATAATCGTTCGGGGGTCTCGGAAGGTTTTACGCCGAATTATCTCAAGGGTTTTTTTGAGTACCCACAGAACGTGCAAGGGTGTATCATACCGTTCAAATTGACCGAACTTTTTCAGGACGGTTTCCGGGGAGATCCCGGCTTGCCCCGTTAATAATTGATGAGGTGAATGCATGGAATGGCTCTGGCAATTGGTCGATCATTTAAAAAAAAACATGGCAGGTTCGGCGCTGCATAGCTTTTCTCCGCTTGACTGGGTCATATTGGCCGCGATCTTTTGGGGATTGATACAGGGAAGTCGCAAGGGCTTTAGCGACATGTTCGGGAAGTTGTTGGGGATATTCCTCGTGAGCATGCTGACCTTGAGTCTTTACGTGTTTGGCGCGGAGAATTTGGTGATGCTGACACCTCTTCTTCCCATGAAGATTGCCGAACCTTTCTCTTTTGTTCTGTGGAGTATCTGTATTTGGCTTATCGTGTCCTCGGCCGTTGCCTTTTTTGGGAGGTTTTTAAAGCTGGAAGCTCAGGGGCTTTTTAAAACCTTGGGGGGAATGGTCCTTGGGGTTTTGCGCATGATGCTTTTACTCAGTTTTTTTGTGCAGTTCCTTTTGTTCCTTCCGATTAAGCCCTTGCAAAATATCTTCAAGCCGGGGCGCACCTACACAGGTTATACGATCTCGCGTCTCGTGCCTGGTCTTCATGAGCTTGTGACAGGTTCCATCCGCAACCCGACCCTGAAAAAATCCGTGGCATCGCATAAGATCGGCAGGTAGGAAAAAGACGCGTTATGGAAGAAAAAAAATCCGGGACGCGTTTTGAAGATCATATCGTTGAGCAAGTCAGTGGGGCCAACGATATCGTCGAGATTATCTCCCAATATGTTCCTCTGAAGCGCGCCGGCAGGCATCTCAAGGCCTGTTGCCCGTTCCACCAGGAAAAATCCCCCTCATTCATGGTCCAGCCCGAAAAACAAATGTTCCACTGTTTTGGATGTGGGGCGGGTGGAGACGTGTTCAGTTTCCTCATGCGTCATGAAAATATGACATTCCCAGAGGCGCTGAAGTCCCTCGCGGAACGCGCTCACATCACACTTCCGGAGCGGAGCTCTCACCGCGACGACGGCGGTCAGAAAGAAAAACTCTATGAGGTTTGCCAGGTCGCTGCGGACATTTATCATGAACTGCTCTTTAAGGATGCCGGGGCTGCGGCGCGTGCGTACTTGGCCAAGCGGCAGATCACCGATGAGATCATCCGGGAATTCAAACTCGGTTGGGCGCCGATGGAATGGCGCACGCTTTTTGATCGTATGCTTCTTAAAAAATATCCGGAAGCTCTTCTCAAACAGGCTGCTTTGATCCAGCAGTCGCCCAAGGGGAATTATTACGATACGTTTCGCGGCCGGCTCCTGTTCCCGATCCTGAATCTTCAGAACAAGGTGGTCGCGTTTGGCGGGCGACTGATCGCCGATGAAGAGGGTCCCAAATATCTCAATTCTCCCGAAACACCGATCTTTTTCAAACGACGCGAACTTTTCGGCCTGAATCTTTCCAAAAAACATATTGATCGCGAATGGCCAAACTTGATCCTGGTAGAAGGCTATATGGATTTTCTTGCTCTTTATCAGCATGGTTTCAAGAATGCTGTGGCAACGCTTGGGACCGCGCTTGGCGAGGATCACGTGCGTCTTATGCGGCGTTTTGTCGAGGAGGTGATCGTGGTTTACGACGGAGACAAAGCCGGCGAGGCCGCGGCTCTGCGCGGGCTGGAGATCCTTCTGGAAGGGGGGATGCAGGTAAAGCTTGTGAGCCTTCCCCAAGGCGAGGACCCGGATGATTTTCTTAACAAACGCGGGAACGATGCTTTTGCGGCGCTTTTGAAGAATGCCAAGGATTTCTTTGATTATAAATTACAGGCGCTTCTCGCGCGCTACCCGCGTCAGGATGCGCTGGGTGTCTCCAAGATCTGTCGCGAGATGTTCGAGACTTTCCTTAAGGTCAAGAATACGGTCATGCTTTCGGAGTATTTCAAGCGGCTTTCTCGGGCGTTGCAGGTGGATGAGAATTCTCTGCGCACCGAGTTCTCGCATCTGAATACAAAAGGCAGTACTCCCAAGGAACAGACTCCAAAGGCTGCATCCACTCCCGGAGCGAGCAAGCCCGCCCCTGAAGAATTGCTACTCCTGGTGCTTATGGCGGAGGTGGCGCCTTTTTGCGATCGGGCCTGCAGAGAGCTTAAAGATGTGGACCTCCAAACGCCCGCCTCACGCGAGCTTTTTGAATATCTCCGGCAGATGAATGAAAAGGGGAAAAAGTGTACTCTTTCAGGGCTTCTGATCCGGATCCAGGATGCGCCATACAGAGAACAGCTTGTGGCGGTCATGGCTTCTCTGGATGAGACGGCGGATCGGGAGCAGATCCTTGAGGATTGCATCGGAAAGATCAAGCAAGGTCGTGCCACCGGGAGGCTCGAAGAGTTGCGGCGTTTGATCCTCGAGGCAGAGAACGGGCGGGATGAGGTCAAGGTGCGTGCTGCGACCCAGGAATACCAGGAGCTCTTGAAGCGGTCCCGGGAAGCTAAAAAGGCCGAATAAATCACTTGGTTTCAAGAGGTGAGATAACTATAATACGCAATTCTATCCTTGTCTGATAGTCGATTTCTAAGATGGTTGACATGCTGATTTGTATTAAAAGTTAAACGGTAATCAGTAGAGTCCCAACCAATCTTTTATTCTTTCAAAGGTTGGGACAAGGATTGATCTAATTTTAACTTCGTAAAAATTGATGAGTATTGGGACTACCCCGATCTTGTTTTTTAAATACAGGGGGACCGGGGTTGCCCCAATTTTAACTTCGTAAAAATTGATGAGTATTGGGACTATGAAAAAGGCATCCAAAAAACCTACCCACGCAGTATCCCAAAAGGTATCTCCCACCAAGGTCAAGGGGAAGCCTCTGCCCGTCCCTTCAGACAAGGTGAAGCCTGGCAAAAAGGGCACTGCCACGAAGCTCCATGGGGAGATGATCCAAAAGCTTGTAGCCCTCGGGAAAAAACAGGGTTTTGTCACAATTGAGCAGATGAAAAAACAGCTGCCCCTGGACATGAACAATCCCGAAAAAGTGGAAGAAATCATCGTCACTTTAAATGAAAAAGGGATCGAAGTTACAAGCGGTTCAGCGGGAGATCCGTCAAAGTCCGGTTCCGAAGTGATCCAGGATGTCGAAGTTAAAAAGGGGAAAGATTCTGAGCTCGAAGAAGACACAGCGGTTGAAGAATATGAGCGCGGTCGCATCGATGACCCCGTCCGTACTTATCTTCGGCAGATGGGCCAGATCTCACTTCTGACCCGTGAGCAGGAAATCGAGATCTCCAAGAAGATCGAGGCCTGCGAACATGAGCTGAAGAGAGTCGTTTATCAGACCAAGGCCGCGCGGTTCGAAGTTCTGGAGCTAGCTAAAAAGATCCTTGAAGGGCAAGTCCAGCTCGAGGCGATCATTGAAAGTGAAGAACAGGCCCAGATCCAGACCCTCAAGAAAAAGCTGAAACTGCTGATCCAAAAGTTTCGCGCCTCCCGGAAAAAATCAAATGTTGTTGACCTTCTTTTGCAATTCAATCTCAGCATTGCGATCGTCGAGCAGATCGTTGTCAGCTTAAGGGCCAAGCTCAAAGAATTGAAGCGGAATCGCGACGATATCAAGAAGCTTCGTCGGAGCGGCGTGCGCGGGAAGATCGGCCAGATCGAGGAGCGGAATCGTCAGATTCTTAGCGAGCTCGGGGAACCCGAAGAAAAACTCCATGAGCAGTTTAAGGCGATTATTCGTAAGGAATGGGAACTCACCAAGGCGAAGAAGGCACTGGTCGCCGCGAACCTACGGTTGGTGGTGAGTATTGCCAAGAAGTACACGAATCGCGGGCTTTCCTTTTTGGATCTGATCCAGGAAGGAAACATTGGCCTCATGAAGGCTGTGGATAAGTTCGAGTACAAGCGCGGTTATAAGTTTTCGACTTACGCGACGTGGTGGATCCGCCAGGCGATCACGCGTTCGATCGCGGACCAGGCCCGTACGATCCGTATTCCGGTGCATATGATCGAGACCATCAACAAATTTTTCCGTGCGTCGCGTCATTTGGTCCAGGAGACCGGGCGTGAACCGACCCCTGAAGAAGTCGCTCAGGTCATGAAGATGCCCGTCGAAAAAGTGAAGGGGATCTTGAAGATCGCGCAGGAACCGATCAGTCTTCAGACTCCGATCGGGGATGAGGGCGATACAAGTTTTGGGGATTTCATTGAAGATAAATCCGCAGTTTCTCCGGCCAATGCCACGGCCTATAGCATGCTTAAAGAGCAAATGGATGACGTGCTCTTGACCCTTACTGAGCGTGAGGAGAAGGTCCTTCGGCTGCGATTCGGGATTGGCGACGGTTATCCCAGGACCCTGGAAGAAGTGGGCCATATTTTTAGTGTGACCCGCGAGCGAGTTCGCCAGATCGAAGCTAAGGCGTTACGTAAACTGCGCCATCCTACTCGGTCGAGAAAGCTCAAGAATTTTCTGGATATTAAGCTAAGCGAGTAATAGAATCTCTTAGGCGTAGTTCAGGGCTGGGGCGTTTTTGACGATAGTCTTGATGTTCAAAATATTTTCGAGGTCAATATGTCAGATAAGAAAAAATGCATTCTTGTGATTGATGACGAAGATGATGTGGGGCAGATCATCAAGGAGAAGTTTGAGCTTCTTGGTTATAAGGTCCTGACCGCGCTCGACGGAGCTGAGGGTTTTCAGAAGACGGAAGAAGGTAAACCCGATTGTGTGCTTCTTGATATCCGTATTCCGAAAGGTGAGGATGGCTTGACGTACCTTCGCAAACTTCGCTCCTACCGCCATGATGATCTTCAGGAACAGACACGGACACGTAAAACTCCCGTTATCATGCTCACCGGTGCGGGGGCGACTATGCAGCCCCTTTTTGAGCTTGAGGGAATCAGCGGTTTTATTGAAAAGCCATTTGACCTTTCGAATCTCCAAGGTAAAGTCGAGCACGTCCTCCGGATACGTTAGGGTCAGTTCCCGCCTTATTGTTGATTGCAATTCCTCTTTTTCTTAGATATCCTACCTTCGCTTTATTT
>JBAXGK010000091.1:0-7829 GCA_037139435.1 Candidatus Omnitrophota bacterium
CCGTAAAGTTAAAGCCTGCGACCGTCAACGTGGTCCCGCTTCCTACATCAAGATTGCCGGAAATAACTAAGCCGACTACCGTCGTGGTAGATGCCGTTCCGTTCAGGGTGAGGTTGCCACCGATCGTTGTAGTACCCGTCTGGAGAGTTTTTACGCCGCTTCCAGAGAGGGTTAAATTCCCTCCGTAATTAACGTTGTTGACGGTTTGCGGTCCAGCCGCATAGTACTCAATCGTCCCTCCTGCCGGTTCGGTTACTGCGAAGGAGTAATTACCGGCCCAAGTCGTTGCGCCAACTCTCAGTGTCCCGGCGGTAAATGTCCCTGAACCGGCCGTAAGCAAATAAGTACTCGGATCAAACGTTCCGGCTGTAAGGGTGAATGTCCCGCCAGCGATGGTAATGGCACTGCCGAGTGTTACTGTGCCACTTGCCTTGTTAATAGTAAGATTGCTGCTAGTCGTGCCATTGCATATAACACCTGATAGTGTCTGGGCACCTGTCCCAGTCATGTTTAATGTAATGGCATCGCCAGCAGTGATAGTTCCACTAAAAGTCCAATTGCCGGTCACGTTGAGCGTTCTTCCAGTAGCACCTGCTGTTATCGTCCCAGCGCCACTAACATTACCATTGACGGTGAGCACATCACCATTAGCCATGGAAAGAGTTGCGCCGCTATTAATAGTAAGACCTGCACAAGTTCGATTACCAGCTGTAGTAACCGTATTAGCACCAGTAGTTGCGATGACAACTAAGTCGCCCGCAGCAGGCTTATTTCCGCCAACCCAAGTGCCATTTGTGTTCCAATTACCGCCTGCGGCAAGACTTGTACGTGTAGCATCCGTAAACTTCGTCTGAGCTACGGCGCCTGAAAACAGCCCTTTAGCTGTCAGAGTAAACGATACACCGCGGTCATGTTCCTGGAGAGTAAGGGTCGAAATGGAGAAATTGCCGTTAGCATCAGCAACAGCGATGAGCACAACATCCGCCAGAGCCGGTCGGTCTACGTGGTGCAGGACCAGGGTAACGGTCTCGCCTGCCTTGAAGCCTGAACCAGTGATGGTGGCTGTCTCCCCGGGGATATAGTCATATTGACCGGTAGCAAGGCTTGCGGCATAGCCAGTGGTGCCGGTGGCTTCTATAACGAAGGTACCGCGGTTCCCCTTTGCGGCAGTGGCATCCACAAAGCCGTTGAATTCAAGATGGTCACGACTCGCGACCTGGACAAATCCCCCATTACCACCCTCGGGACCGCCATTAGCGCTGATGTGGCCATGGTACTGGGTGGATACATCGGACCAGACAATGACCCGACCGCCGTCGCCAGTGCCGGTCGAATCGGCATTTATATAGGTATCCCGGCTGACGTAGACATTGAGCGAATTTGGCACAGTTCCTCGACCCTGGAAATCGCCGCCGATCAGGATCGTTCCGCCGCCGGCCAACCCCTGAGCCAGGATCCTGGCGCCAAAAAGAATGACGTTCTTGCCAAGCACTTCGACGCGGCCGCCGGTGACGCCGGCTTCATTAGTGGAGACATCGACAACGCTGCCGGGATGCAAGGTCGTGGTGCCGTTCTTACTATTAAGAACAATGTAGACTGCCCGGAGGGTACCCTTGATATCGATACTCTGGTAGGCAACGAGGGAGATGTTTCTAGCGGAAATAACAAGACCTTGAGCCTCGGAAATATTTCCCGTTTTGGCCTCAAGGTATAAGTTGGAGTCTTTGGTATAAACTACTGAGAAGCCCTCTGACGGGGGTCCACGCATCCACAAGCTGGTTCCCATGCCAAGCGTTTCCAATATATTGATGTCGCCACTCGTTCTATATAAATAGATGTGGGCCGCCCGGATCTGGACCGGGAACTCGGTAGTTCCAAGGGTTTTGAAATTGACCCGAACCTCCTTGGCCTGGATCACAGCCACCGGCAGAGGTATTTCCCCGGACTTTCCGGAAGCAAGGTAGTCGTCAAAGGATATAAACACGACCGGCCCCGGCTGAGTGCTTATGGGGTTCACATCGGTCGTAAGGCTACCCACATTAATAGAGACCCCGCCATTTGAAAAGATCAGGCCGTTCTGGAACAGGCGGGCTGCCGAGATCTCAACACTCCCCCTTGCATTAATACTATCCGGCGTTTCGGAGACGATCAGCCCGCGGTTGATAACATCGGTCGTGGGGGCATTCATGACGACCTTGGAGGCCTCGATCCGGCCGCTGACGTCATTAAGGATCGGAGCGCCTTCCGCGACCAGCTCGATCACACCGTCATGATTGACCCAAGTCTTGGCCTCAATGATCCCGGTATTATTGATAGCATAATCAAAAACCTTATTCATGGACTTGGCGGTGAGAGTGACCGTGCCACCGTTGGCTGAGACGGTGCCGCTGTTCTTGATCGCGGAATCCATCTGACCGTCAGGTCCAAACACCTTTTCTTTCACGCCCTCATCGATCGCCACCGAGATCAGGCTCCGGTCATCCAGGGACACCGTCATCTTCTCGCCCGACGCCAGCACGATGCGTCCGATCTTGGCATCAATGCTGCTTACAGTGATAATGCCTCTATTTTCAACAGCCCCGGAAAGAAGCGCGATATACCCGCCCGGTTGCGCCGCGATCCGGCCGGCGTTGATGATGAAAGAATTCGAGCCATCTTTAAAGAATTTACGTTCCCCGTTGACGGGATTAAAGAAATTATTGCTTTCGATATTCAGCGTGGAAATGATAATACTCGCGGATTGATTCATAGCCTGCACCGATGCCGTCGTGCCAAACACAATCCCGGCAGTATTGATCATGCCAAGCGTTCCGGAACCCCAGAAATTATAAATGCCGTCAGCCATCGTCGGGCGACCGGTATTGTCTCTTAGAAGGGCATTGGTCGCGTAGATGTCAAGCGTGAACCCCGCCGGAGTACTCCAATCCCCGACAAATTCAACATTAGTTCCTTCTATCCGTTTTCCCGTTTCAGTTTCCGTGATAGTTCCGCCGGTAACGGTGCCATCCAAAACTGCGTAAACATTGGAGCTGAAAAACAAAGAAACGGACAAAACAAAGACGGCGATGCCGATCTTCACTTTGTCCGCAATTTTATAAAGGCCAAGAGGTCTGTCCATTCCCGGCTCTAACTTCGCGTCTAGCAACATGCTCTTCATGGTGAGAATATGCTAGCACTCACCTCTCAAATGACAATGACGCAACCCCCCTTTAAAGTGACCTTTTTCCACTTCTTGAGAGTAACCTCAAGCGCATTGATCCGCGAGAGCTTTTATGCCCCAGGTAGGTAGCGAGGGAGAGCTTAGATAGAACATCTTCGGATTTTAGGCGGCAGAATCGAACGCTTACGGGGAACGCTAGAAATTAGCGGAGACGGAGAGCCAAACGCGCTGGTTCTTTCCGTCGGAAGGTTTGGGCCCGAGCGGATACGCAACGTCCAATTTTAAAGTCAGATAGCGCGGAAGATTGAACCGGACGCCCCACCCAAGATCGCTTAGCGAGGTGAATTTTTTCCGGATGTTGCCGGGATTTTTCAGGAAATAGGCGTTGCCGTAATCATAAAAAGCGACGAGTTTTGTGGCGTTATAAAAAGTGGTTTTCGCGTATGGAATCGGGATGTTTTTCGGCAATCCGTAAACAGGAAACGACCATTCGGTGCTGCTTGAAAAACCCATATCACCGACATGTTCCGCGGGCGGATAACCGCGGTTGTTGATGATGCCACCGATCTGGAATTGTTCGGTCGATGTAAGCGGCCGGTTCGAGGTTTGGAGCTGGTTCTTGAAAAGAATATTGGATTGGAACGGCATCGGTTGCAACCGGAAAAGGTTCATCACATATTTCACAAAAGCACCGCCCGAACCGACCGAGGATGAGTGCGGATCCTTGGCTTTAAGCCCGCCCATAAATCCCGGAATGCCGACCTCGACGCCGTTTGTGAAGATGCTGCGGCCGAACCGGTCTGTCAGATCTGCATCCACACTCATCTTCGCGACCCGCATCTTGTCGTAGCTGGTCTTCGTCCCCTGCTGGTAGTTGTAGATATTCTTGATATCGAAACCGCCGTTCAGGTTGATGCTGTAATTTTCCGCTTCGAAAAGCGATTGGGTGGCAAACAGGCTGAAGAGTTCGCTGTTACCTTTCACATCGTAGGGCTTGTAGGAATCCAGAAGATGCAGTTTGCTCCAAAGCGCGGAGGCTCCGACCCTGAGCTTCTGGGTCACCGGTATAATGTAGTTCCCGCCGATGAGACTGTAGGCCCCCCCCTCTGAAAAGGTGTACATAAATTGCAGCATATCTTCGAATCCGAGGAGGTTATTGCTTGAAGCGCTGAACTGGTAGCGGTTCCGGAGGATGTACCGGGAGCCGTAATCATCGTAAGTGAATCCCGCGTGGAGCGGCAGGTTGTCTTTAACATCGAGCACAACATCTGTCTGGCCGGGTTCTTTCCCGGGGGCAAGAACCGCCTTCGCGACCCTGTCAGGCTGAGAGTTTATGAGGCGCAGGCTCTTGGCGAGCTTGGAATAGTTGAAGAAATCGCCCTGTTTCAGATCAATTTTTTTTTTAAAAACCGAGGACTTGAAGTAGCGGTTCCCTTTCACCTCGACATCCCCCATCTTCCCCTCAATCACCTTGATCTCGAATTGATTGCCTTCGACCTTCTGGGGAGGGATGTAAGCTCGCGAGGTGATATAGCCTTGAGTGCGGTAGGCGTCCGTAATGAGATCCGCCACCTTCTGCATCTCGGCTAATGGAAGCTCTTTATTCTGATAAGGGGTGACAATATCCGCGATCTCTTTTTCTGTGAGGATCGTGGCGCCGGTCACATTGATCTTCCTGATGAGAACCTTTTCACTGGGGAGGCTGGGCGCCGCTTCAGAAGGCAATTTCTCTTCTTCGATACCGGGCTTTTTCTTGGGCTTCTGGATCTGCGACGTGAGGCGCTTCGATCGCGCCTCGAGTTCACGCGTTCTCTCAACGCCTCCCATTTCCTGACTCGCGGGAGGAGGCGCCGCAGACAATTCAGAACATGCAAAAAGCACCCCAAAAGCAAGCAGGCCTATCAGTTTGATGCTCTTCACGCTCGCGTCTCCGAGTTTAAAATCCATCCGGCAGGATGACGATCTTTATCCGCTGAGGAGATGCTACCGCATCGGGAAACATTCTCAAACACAATTCTCCATAAATCCCAACTCTGTAGATCATTCCAAAAGTCACAAAGATCAAGTTCCCCCACTCTTAAAAGGCTATAAACCTGGTCGCAGAGATCCTTGGTATTTCCGAAACAGGCGGTAAGGCCACCGCCACACGGAAGGGCGCGGATGTAGTCCGCCATTTTTTCGGTCGGCAGAACACGATCTTCAGACGTTTTGCGCTCTGCATGGCGACAAACATTTTCCCAGGGGCTCTCCAAAACCATAGCCCAAACCCCGGTCTGTTAGAAGCGCTCGTTGAATTCCATAAATTTGCTTTGCTTTTTCGAGGCGCAAATGTCGCGAAACTCTCGACTTATCAGGCGCAGGGTGTATCCCTCCTCCATCAATGTTTCTATCCATTCCAGTCTCTGGCCGACATCCGCGTCATCATACAGCCGTGTATTTTTATTCTTACTCACCACTTCCAGAAGACCCAGCGTCGTATAGTGATTGACCCTCTGCGGCGAAACCTTGTATTTTTCGATTATTCCTTTTGTGGAAATTGTTTTCACAGACATCCCCCGCCAACGTAGTTTTTTTTGACGCGACGCCACTCACCCACATCGATAAGCTCACACCTGTCATAAATGCGATAATTGTGATGCGGGCCATTCTACGCGCGAATAGAAATCAGTGAAGATGCGGAAACCACTTTAAATTGACTAATATCGCCTTAGCCGAACGGCGCCCGGAACACTTTCACCAAAAGTGAAAATGCGCCATAAGGAGTCCTTGTCAGGCGCTATGTTTTTCGAGGAAATTCTTACGGTATTGCGCAGGAGTGAGGTGGACGATCTTTTTGAATTGCCGGATGAAAGACTCCGTATTCTGGTAGCCAACAGCGTCGGAAACCTGGTCGACGGTGCTATCTTTATCCATTAAAAATGCTTTGGCCTTTTCTATCCTTATTTTTAATTTATAATCGCAAAAGCTGATACCCGTTTTTTCCTTAAAGATCCGGCTGAAATACTTGGGGCTCATGCAAACCGAACGCGCGGCATCCTTAAGGCCGACCCCGCGATTGTAGTTCCGCATGATGTAATCCTTCGAACTCTCGATCTTCGAATCTACCCCCTCCTGGAAATAGGGGTATTTAAGTTGCTTGGACTTGATGATTCTCGCGATCACTTCTTCGGTCGCCTCCGCTCCTATACCTTTTTCAAGAAAATCATCCGCACGGCCACGCAGAGCCTGAACGGCGCAATCTTGTGAACCATGGGCGGTAAGGATGATCACAGGGAGATCGGGATTCTGTTTTCGGATACAGCTCAAGGCCTCAATACCGCTCATCCCGTGAAGCTCGAGATCGAGAAGCACCAAATCGATGTCGTTAGGCTTTTTTAATATAGCGAGCGCTATTTCCGCGCTTGACGCCTCGACAAAATCGTAATTCCCCCGCAGCTTGATAAAAAGCCGGCGGAAAACATCGTCATCATCAACTAATAGGATTTTCCCCACAGTACCTCCCGATTCCAAACTGTATTCTACCCTCCCCACACACAGCAATTCCAGAAAAAAATTGAGTCACGTATGCGAGTCTTGACTATATTCAACTCAAAGCCGCTGCCTTTCTGATGAGGAATGGAGACGGTCATACGCCCCCAATCACTTTTGATCCAGTGTCTCATCAAACCTACGCCAAGCAATCAAGGCGCGGTGTTTTGAAAGATACTCAAATCCGAAAGAACACCTGTTAGGTAGACAGATGTCCCTTTAAATGCTTAGGGGAGGGGTAGTATTTCGCTTGGGGAGATTTAACCTAGAACTACTATAGACTGTATTCTGCTGTCAATTAGATTAAATCAGCATCCTTTGGGATTATAGGGGGCGGTCTGGCGTCTTCCCTCTGGACGAAGCCTGATTAATTTGCATTATGATTTCATCCATTTTCTCTCTTTTTATTTTTTTCATGAAACCAATATGTTTCCTGCCTGGCTTGTTTAGAAAATCATCTAGCGTTTCTGGTATCGCTAACACGACTTCACTTATCGTCTGAGATTTCAGCGTCTTTCCATTCGCATCATAATTCAAAACATGTAAACCATAAAAAACCCACTTACCATCTAACCATTTCGCTCGTTCCGCAGAAACGATTTTATCAATCTTTCCTTTTTCAGGTAAATCGTATTTCTCAAGTTCATGCTCTGTAAAATCACGTCTTGCAAGCGTCAGAAGAACGCCATGCATCTCTTTTGCCTCAGGGTCAAAACTCCTGGCCAATCCCATATAGTTATAACTCTTGGTCAGGGCGTTGAAGGATGGTAAATGAAGTTTTTCGAGTACGTGCTGACGAAACAATGCCGACGCCATTGAAAACGTTACCATGTGTGCAAGTAAAAACATAGGCAGGAAATAGACGGCTAGGAACAGCCAAAAGGTTTTCCATCTTTTAGTTGTGTATAAATAAAAAGTCAAAACAATCTCCCAAAAAAACACGATGCCAAGAATCCAAGCCAGCTTGTTACTCATTTGCCTCTTCTTTAAATCTGAGTAAACCCATACAACGCTTATCACCATAACCGAAATATGTATAATCCAAATCGAAATATTTATAATCCAGCCAAGGGGCGTCGAATTCATTTTTCCTCCACTCACTTATTTGATGATTTACTTCTTGTTGGGGCTCTCTAGTTAT
>JBAXGK010000092.1:0-7820 GCA_037139435.1 Candidatus Omnitrophota bacterium
CATGCTGCGTCTGAAACTTCCGGGTGGGCGCTTGAACGCGGCGCAGCTGCGTGTGGTGGCGGAAGTGGCCAGGGATTACGGTCGCGGGATCACGGACATTACCACACGCCAAAATTTTCAGTTCCACTGGCTGACGATCGAAAAAGTCCCCGAAGTTCTCGAAAAGTTTGAGGCGGTCGGGATCACGACCCGCGGGGCCTGCGGTGATGTAACGCGCAACATCACAAGCTCACCGCTTGCGGGTCTTGAGTCTGACGAAGCTGATGACCTTCAGGACATTATCGAAGCTTTGCACGAGCGACTGATCCTGGACTCGAGCCTTGCGAATCTGCCGAGAAAATTCAAGATTTCCATTACAGGTAGTTTGAGGAATGCAGCACAGCCTGAGATCAATGACGTTGGGATCTATGGTTTTTGGAAGGACGAGGCTAAGAAAATCCCGGCTTTTGCGATCCGGGTCGGAGGGGGACTTTCTTCTCATCCTTTGTTTGCGCAACCTCTCCCGGTCGCCTTGAAGCGTGAGGATATTATTCCTGCGGTCATGGCAGCGATCGGGATCTTTCACGACCTTGGGAATCGCGGGAACCGGCGCGAAGCACGCATGAAATTTCTTGTGGAAGCATGGGGCGCAGAAAAATTTCTTCTGGAAATGGAGAAGCGGACGGGACATTCATTCGAGCGGTACGGAAAAGTTCCGGCGGTTCAGGATGAAAGGGAACATTTCTGGGGCGTGATCCCCCAAAAGCAAAAAGGGCTTTACGCTGTAGGGCTTGCGGTCCTGGCGGGACGACTTCAGTCGGGGCAGCTTTTGGAACTGGCGGATCTCAGCGAGAAATACGGGAGCGGAGAGCTTCGCACCACGAACCGGCAAAATATTCTATTGATCAATATCCCCGAGAAGAATCTCGAGTCCTTGATGAAAGAGCTCGATGCCAAAGGCTTCAGTCTTGGCACGAACGGCCTCTACCGTTCGCTGGTGGTCTGCACGGGCCGGGAGTTTTGTAATCTGGCGCTCGTGGAAGTCAAAGTTCTTTCAAAGAATCTAATCGAACATTTGGCGAAGGTTTTCCCTGATTTCCTGGAAACGCTCAAGATCCACGTGACGGGGTGCTCGAATTCCTGCGGGCAGTATCAGCTTGCCGATCTTGGGTTGATGGGCGCGTCAAAAGTAGTGGAGGGTGCGCGCCGCGATGCTTTCCATGTTGCCGTCGGGGGTGGGCCGGGAGTGTGCGGCCGGATGATCTTCCAATCCGTTCTTGCCGAAGAGGTTCCGTTCTTTCTTGAAAGGATGGTCCGTGTCTATCTTGGAAAACGAGACGGGAAAGAAAGCTTCAGCGCCTTTTGCGATCGATTCGATCTTCCATCCTTGACCGAACTGTTCCATTTCAGCCGATGAAAAACAAGAAAACTCGCGGGAAGACCGGACAAGTTTTTCTTATCGGCGCGGGGCCCGGGGATCCGGGGCTCATCACGGTGAAGGGTCTGGAACTTCTCCGACAGGCGGACGTGGTGCTTTATGATCACTTGGTGCCGCATGCGTTGCTCCAAAAATTAAAACGTTCCATTCGTCTCATTTCGGTCGGCAAGAAACATGGGGCCCATTCGCTCTCCCAGGATGCCATTAACGAACTCTTGTTTCAGGAAGCCATGAAAGGAAACAAGGTCGCGCGGCTCAAAGGCGGCGATCCGTATGTATTCGGTCGCGGGGGAGAGGAAATCCTTTTCCTGAGAGGGCGCGGCGTCGATGTCGAGGTGGTGCCTGGGGTGAGTTCTGTCTTTGCTGTGCCGGCCTTAGCCGGGATCCCGCTAACGCAGCGTTATCTGGCGATGACCGTGGCGGTCGCGTCGGGACATGTGACGGAAGATAATGATCTCATCCCGGTTCCAAATGCCGACACATTGGTTTATGTCATGTGCGTCTCCGATCTTGATAAAACCGTGAAACAAATTCTGAAAAGGCGCAGCGGAGGAACTCCGTGCGCGGCTATTGAAAATGGATCCACGTCCAAGGAGCGCGTGATCGTTGGAACCTTGCGTGATATTGTGAAAAAAGCCCGAGCCGCCAAGCTGGTGGCACCGTCCGTTTTCGTTGTGGGGGATGTCGTGAGGCTTCGTGGGAAAGTTTTGGAGCGGCCTGGGAAACGGTGATATAATTCGCCCCATCCCAACTTTAAATTATTTTATAAAAGGGGTAGTTGGGATGGCCCCAATTTCAATAAAGTTGAAATCGATAGGTATTGGGACCCTATTTCTTGAGGATTTTTTAAAAAGAAGAGGTTTTTGGCATGAAAGAAGATATAGGCGCTACTGAGACGAAATATTTTACGTTCGCAGAAGCGGTGGGGTTCAAGCTTGAATCCGGGCGCGCGTTCGGCCCTATCACGCTTGCGTATGAAACCTATGGTCAGCTGAATGCGGACAAATCAAACGCCATCCTCGTTATGCACGCCTTTTCCGGGAACGCGCATGTTGCGGGTCCCGTGTCCGGGGACCAGGATCCGGCGTGGTGGGATTTCATGATCGGGCCGGGAAAGGCGCTCGATACGGATAAGTATTTCCTGATCTGTATCAATGTGATCGGCGGATGCAAGGGAAGCACCGGACCGTCTTCCCTCAATCCCAAAACCGGAAAACCTTACGGGATCGATTTTCCGCTCATCACGATCGGCGATATGGTTCGCACCCAAAAAGTTCTGATCGATCACCTGGGTATTTCCAGGCTCCATGGGGTGATCGGCGGATCCATGGGGGGCATGCTCGCTCTCCAGTGGGTCGCGTGTTATCCGGAAGCTGTGGAATGTGTGATCCCGATCGCCGCGACTCTGAAACATTCGCCGCAGCAGATCGCCTTTAATGAAGTCGGCCGTCAGGCCATTATGGCGGACCCCGCCTGGAATGGCGGGAATTACTATGGTGGGACCCTGCCCGAAAAGGGCCTGGCCGTGGCCAGGATGCTGGGGCATATCACTTATATGAGTAATGATTCGATGGAGAAGAAATTTTCCCGGCGACTCAAGGACGACAACACCGGGTTCAAGTTCTCCGCGGATTTTGAGGTGGAGGGCTATCTCCAGTATCGCGGCATGAGTTTTGTGAAGCGCTTTGACGCAAATACGTACCTTTATATCACCAAGGCGATGGACTATTTTGATCTCTCGGACGGTAAATGGATCCGTGAGGACGGGCTTCCGGGTACCCGGTTCCTCGTTATCGCCTTCAAGTCCGACTGGCTCTATCCGTCTGTCCAGTCGCAGGAGATGGTCAAGCAGCTTCAGATGAGGCATGTGGATGCGACCTACTGCGAAACGGACTCGACCTACGGCCATGACACCTTCCTGATCGAATCTGAGGCTGAGAAGCAGTCGCACTTGATCAAGCATTTCCTCGCAAAAAGAAAATAGGCTGAAAGAGCTTTTGGCCTCTTAAGCTTTTTTAGCTCGAAAACTTTCTTTCCTTGAAAAAGTTATCCGGGGGGAATACTATTTCACTCCTATGACGCTCTTGTCTTTAATTTTATTCTCTGAATGGCAGACAAGGGCAGTCCCAGCATCTATCAATTTCAACAGGGTTGAAATTGGGGCAGTCCAAACTGCCATTTATGAAAAAAGATAAAAAGTTTGGACAGCCATGATCACCCAGTTGCTTTTTTATTGAGGAGAATCATGAAATCGACTATCAAGCGGTTTGACCATCAAGTGATCTGCGGTATCGTGGAGCCGGGCTCCAAGGTTCTGGATCTTGGGTGTGGGAACGGAGACCTGATCCATCTGCTCGCGGAGCGGCGGGGCGCGAAGGCTCAAGGCGTTGAGCTTAATAACGATGCCATTCCCGCCTGTGTCGAAAAGGGCTTGAGCGTTTTTCACAGTGATATCGACAGCGGGCTTCCTTACTATCCTGACCAGTCGTTCGATTACGTGATCCTGAACCAAAGTTTGCAGGAAGTAAAAAAGGTGGAGACCGTGATCTCAGAGGCGCTCCGCGTGGGGAGAAAGGTTATTATCGGTTTCCCTAATTTTGCGCATCTGGAAGCGCGCATCCGGATGTTTTTCGGAGGCCGGGCACCGATCGCCTCATCGCTTCCGTACGAATGGTACAGCACGCCGAATTTGCGTTTTCTCTCCATCAAAGATTTCAAATCCTTCTGCGTGGCCAAGGGTTACAAGGTCCTGGCCTCGCATTTCCTCGACTCTCAAGGCCAGGTTCGCGTGCTTCCGAACCTCTTTGCGCAAAACGCCATTTTCGTCATCGCGAAATAAAAAAAAGGACAAAGGCTTTTTCTAAACAGCCTCTGTCCTTTTATGTTTTTGAGCCGGCTATTTTTGTAGGGCTTGCCTTAGATCCTCAATGAGATCGTCGGGGCTTTCGATGCCGGCCGAAATACGGATAGTTTCCTTCGTGATCCCCGAGGCTTTTAGACCTTCCGGGCCCATCGAGGCATGACTCATGCTCCAAGGATGCTCGATCAGTGATTCCACGCCCCCCAGAGATTCTGCGAGTTGGAAGAGTTTCATTTTCTTGAAAAACCCTTTCAGCAGAACTTTTTTTGTATCGAGTTCGAAAGCCAACATGCCGCCGAACCCCTTCATCTGTTTTTTGATCAAGGTTTGTTGGGGATGACTTTCCAAACCCGTGAAATAGACCTGCTTGACGGAGGGGTGACCCTCGAGAAAAGACGCGATCTTCTGGGCGTTCCTCTGATGGGCTTCCATACGATAGGGGAGCGTTTTGATTCCCCGGAGGACTAGCCAGGCATCGAACGGGGACTGGCTCACGCCCAAGGCATTCACGAAATAGTGGATTTTTTCTCCGAGGAGTTTATTGTTGGAAACGATAGCTCCGCCGACCACGTCGCTGTGCCCGTTCAAATATTTGGTGGTGGAGTGGACGACAATATCCGCACCCGATTCAAACGGCCGCTGAAAGTACGGAGAGAGAAATGTGTTATCCACAACGGTCAGGAGTTTTTTCTTTTTAGCCAGACCGATCACCGCTTCAAGATCGACAATGTGAAGCAGAGGATTGGAAGGAGTTTCGATCCAGATCATCCGGGTGCTGGGCCGTATGGCTTTCTTTACGGCGGCAAGGTCCATCATATGGATGAACGAAAATGAGATCCCGCGCTTGGCAAAAACGTCTTTGAAGAGGCGGTAAGTGCCGCCGTAGATGTCATTTCCCGTGACCACATGATCTCCCGGTTCCAGAAGGAAGAGGACGGTCGTGATAGCGGCCATGCCGGTCGCGGTAGCCGAGGCCCCAAGCCCGCCTTCCAGCGCGGCAATATTCTCTTCTAAGGCCGCACGGGTCGGGTTCCCGCTTCGGGTGTAATCGTAGCCTTTGTGTTTCCCGAGCTCTTCAAAGCGGAATGTGGAAGTCGGATAGATCGGCGTGATGACGGAATTGTATTGCGTGTCTTTGGCGGTGCCTGTGAGCACGGCTTTCGTTCGAATATCCATAAAAACCTCCTGTTGAGCTACTGTAGCGTCAGGAGGTTAGAAAATCCAGAATAAAATTAATCTCTTGAAAGGAGTACGGTGAAAGGCGTACGGCGAAAATATTTTGCCTTTTTCACCGTACACCGTACGCCTTATTCCGTACATGCGAGGGAAAGCCGTGGAGGAGCCGCTTAAACGATGGTATAATCCAAACCCATGACCTCACAACCTTCGAAGAAACTCGAGATCTTCAAGAATCCGTATCCGGGGCGCGATTATACGATCAATATCGAATGCCCGGAGTTTACCTGCCTCTGCCCCAAAACCGGACAACCGGATTTTGCGGAGATCCGGATACGCTATACCCCCGACGAATTCTGCGTGGAGCTCAAGAGCCTGAAACTCTATCTTTGGAGTTATCGCAATGAAGGGGCGTTCCATGAGAAGGTCACGAACGAAATTCTGGATGCCCTGGTCAAAGCGACGAAACCTCGGCGGATGGAGATCGACGCGGATTTCAATGTGCGTGGGGGTATCCATACGGTGATCTCCGCTAATTATTCCAAATCCCGCAAAAAGAATTCCTAAACCATCTTCCTTAAGGAGGAACATCCCATGGCACAAGAACGCAAAAACGCAGCGACCTTTCAGGGCGGACCTCTCACACTAATCGGACCAGAGCTTAAGGTTGGAGATAAAGCACCGGATTTCAAGCTTATTGATACGGGTCTGAAAGCTGTGACTTTATCGGATTCCAAAGGGAGGACCCGACTCATCAGCGTGGTGCCTTCGATCGATACGCCGGTGTGCGATCTTCAGACGAAGCGGTTTAATCAAGAAGCTGCCAAGCTTCCGGCGAATGTGGCGGTTATCACGGTTAGCATGGACCTTCCGTTTGCTCAGGGCAGATGGTGCGGTCTTGCAGGCGCTGACAAAATTCAGATGCTCTCCGATTACCAAGAACACGCCTTTGGCCAGGCTTATGGCGTTCTTATCAAGGAGCTCAAGCTTCTTTCCCGCGCCATTTTCGTGATCGGGCCGGATGACAAGGTGCAATACGTCGAATACGTGAAAGAAGTCACCACGCATCCGGATTATGATAAAGCGCTCCAGGCCCTCAAGCCAAAGTCTTGTTGCTGTGGGTAAGATGCCCCGGTCCACGGTCCACTGGGGACAAGGAACGTGGAGTGTCGTTTTTTTTCATGCGTTGAGCATTGCCCTAGCGTTCCTTTGTTTCTCTCAAATTTGTACGGCCGATGTTCCGATCATGAAAACACTCTCCGCTCATGTGGTGAAGGTCGCCGAGGACAGTACAAGCGTTGACGTGGATTTTCGCCATCCTGCAACAGGCGAGATCCAGCATCTTACCTTCCACGCGGATGATCAAACAGGTTTGAGTGGTTTGGATAAACTTCAGGAGCTTCGCGCCGGACAGGTTGTGAATATTGATTACGTGGAAGGGGAAAAGCACCGCTTGCTGATCCGCCGCATCGCGCGCGTCAAGCTTTCCGGTCCTCCTGCGGGGCTTGAGAACTTCCGTGGTCTCTAGTCCTCAACGAGTTCTAGTCTCTTTTTTTGTCCTCCTGGCCTTTCATCTCGTGCCTTCTTCAGTCTATGCCTATGAAAATCAGGAGCCGGAAGATCCCACGGCTGTGCGGGATTCGATCGGTGAAGACCTTTCCTCGAAAACCGACGTGGAGCTTGTCGGCATGGAACGGGAACTCAAGGCGAAGCTTGGTCTGGAACCCGGAAATCCGGATCTTTTCTACCGTCTCTCGACGGTCTATGCCACGCTTTTTGACAGGACGCGCAAACAAAAAGGAAGTCAGTCCACCGAATGGCTCGTGAAAAGTCGGGACGCGCTTGAAAAGGTCCTGATGATCCGTCCGGAAGACAAGGTGGCTCATTACAACCTCGGGGTCGTCTATAAGCGTCTCGGTCAGATGGAACGCTCGCGCGAAGAGCTCAAGAAAACGATCCGGCTTTGTAATGAGGAAGAGGACGTTCGTCTTTTATGTGCTTCCTGGCTTCAGATCGGGTCAGTTTATGAGGAACAGGGATTTTTTGATGAGGCCAAGGAAGCCTTCCTTAAGGCACGCGAGCTTGACTACGGAAATCCGGAGATTCAGGAAGCCATTCGCGATGTGGACGTCAAACGTAAAGCTCCAGGAAAAGGAGGCGGTTCTTCGTTCGGGATGCCTTCGACGGGAAGCTCCTTTTCTTCGAATCCACAGACTGCGGCGGCGATGGGGCGAGATCCCAACGCTCAGGATCAGAACGGTATTGCGCAGGCTCTTCCCGCGCTCGGGCAGGCGCTTATGCAAAAATTCGGTGGCGGTGGCGGGGAGGATACAAGTGCCCAGCAGTAGGCGGATCCCAGCCGGGACC
>JBAXGK010000093.1:0-7804 GCA_037139435.1 Candidatus Omnitrophota bacterium
AACACTGCGGCCTCTTAAACCCAAGATTCAACACTTAATACGAAAGAACCCATTTTGGTTATTCGCACCCAAAGGCTCAAAAAAAAAGAGGTCAAAACGGACACTTGCGTCCGATACGCAAGCACTATGCCGCCGCGGCTTATGGATGGCCGCGTATGGCATTGCAATTGTGGGCATCCTTTTGTCTTGCTGTGTCCGGGTAAAGGTTCTTTATGTCCGCCACAATGCGTGGACGGATCCGTCCACTCTGAGAATACAGAGAGGCGGAAAGGCATTTCTAGATTAGGCTGGCGATCGGCAATGCGGAAAAATTCAAGGAAGGTCTAAACGGCGATTTGAGAGATAGCTGGTTCATCTGATCTGGCTTCGGCAGTTTTGCCCATTCTTCAGAACTCGGCCGGAGCAGCCTTACCCTTTTCTCTCAATTTTCTCCCAGGTATCACGCAGCGTAACCGTACGGTTAAAGACCGGTTGGCCGGGTTGGGAATCGAGGGGATCCACAAAGAAATATCCAAGCCGCTCGAACTGGACACGTTCCCCTGCTTTGACTTGGCCCAGTGCGGGCTCGAGCCTTGCCTCTTTCAGAACTTCCAGAGAGTTCGGATTAAGATTCACAAAGATATCTTTTCCTTCCGGAAAATCGGAAGGGTCTTTCGCCGCAAATAAATGGTCATAAAGACGAACCTCGGTCTTGAGGGCATGACCCGCAGAGACCCAATGGATCGTCCCCTTTACTTTCCGGCCGTCCGGAGGATTATTGCCGCCGCGCGTCGCAGGATCGTACGTGCAGTGAACTTCCTTCACTTCCCCGGTCGCGGGATCTTTGATCACTTTTTCGCACTTGATGAAATAGGCGTACCGGAGCCGCACTTCCTGGCCCGGAGCCAAACGGAAATATTTCGGCGGAGGCACTTCGCGGAAATCATCCTGTTCAATGTAGATCTCACGGCTGAACGGGACTTTTCGAATTCCGGCCGAGGGATCTTCCGGGTTATTCACAGCCTCGAGCTCTTCGGTCTCCCCTTCCGGATAATTCGTGATGATCACCTTGATCGGCTTCAGGACCGCCATCATGCGGGGCGCGGTTTTATTCAGTTCTTCGCGAATGGAATTCTCGAGCACCACCATGTCGATCGTGCTGTTAAACTTCGCAACGCCAATCTTGTCGCAAAACGTGCGGATCGATGACGGCGTATAGCCCCGACGTCGGAACCCTGAGATCGTCGGCATACGCGGATCATTCCACCCGGAAACAGTCTTCTGCTGCACAAGCTTCAGGAGAACCCGCTTACTCAGAACCGTGTAGGAAAGATTAAGCCGGGCGAATTCGATCTGTTGAGGGCGATGGATCCCGAGCTCGATCAGAACCCAATCATAAAGCGGGCGGTTGTTCTCGAACTCCAAAGTGCAAAGGGAATGCGTGATCCCTTCGATCGAATCCGAGATGCAATGCGTGAAATCATACATCGGATAAAGACACCACGTGTCGCCGGTGCGATGGTGCGACGCTCGTTTGATCCGGTAGATCGTGGGGTCCCGCATCGTGATATTGGGCGACGCCATATCGATCTTCGCCCTCAACACACGCGAGCCATCTGCGAATTCTCCGGCTTTCATCCGTCCAAAAAGATCCAGATTTTCTTCCGGGGTTCGATCACGAAAAGGACTGTTCTTGCCCGGCGCGGTCAGTGTCCCACGATGCTGGCGCTGTTCATCCGGACTCAGGTCGCAAACATAGGCCTTCCCCTTTTTGATAAGCGTGATCGCGTGTTCGTAAATTTGGCCGAAATAATCCGAGGCGTAATATTCGCGATTTCCCCAATCAAAACCAAGCCAGTGAACATCTTCACGGATGGAATCAACGTATTCGACTTCTTCTTTCTCGGGGTTCGTGTCATCAAAACGGAGATTGCAGAGTCCTTGGTAGTCGCGGGCGATCCCAAAGCTGATACAAATAGCCTTAGCGTGGCCGATATGAAGGTAGCCGTTCGGCTCAGGCGGAAAGCGCGTATGCACACGGCCGCCATTCTTACCGTTGGCGATATTCTGATCAATGATGTCGCGTATGAAATTGGATGGAGTCTTAGGTGTTTCCATAAGCCGTGATTATATCAGATTCTTTTACAAGAATCTTCAGCTTCGCGCGACCCGATGGAGGATCTGGGCAATGAATGTCTGGTATTTAACCCCCAACTTTTCGGCCTTTTGTTTGAGAAGCATCACGTCCTCGCCGTTGATCCGCATATTCAGAACCGTGTCCTTCTTCCACTGATCGATAGCCTCCTTAATCTTGAGGAACTCTTCACGGCTTACGGGCCGATCATGATCCGATTCCCGCTCGTACTCTTCTTCTTCCGGCGTCAGTTTGATCTTTTCTGGATCAATCTTTTTTTTCATACTAAAACCCTCCTGCAAGATATTTTTTTGTATGTTTGCAGCTGGGATAAAGCGTTTTCAAGAAGATCTCGTCTCCAAGAGCAACAAACGGCACCACCCAGATATAGTTATTATATTCGAAAAGCATCTTCCTTTGCCCCGGCCATTTCGGATTATCTGTAATCGCAACTCTTCTTTGACCTAAAATCTCCTTAAAGGATACGCCCCGCTGATATTTCAACACACGATCTTTTTCAACACACCATCGTATCTTCACGTCAACACCTCAAGGGTAGCATATCTATTTTGTATATGCAAGAGTATTGGCAGTTACGTATTTATATTTATGATATTATAAATGCATTATAGCTATATATCAAGGGGAACGCTTCCCCGCTTTTGGACCTAGGAAAAAATTAGGCGAGAAAGGAGGAGAGACGCTTAAGGCAGGTGTCTTTACCGAGGAGGCTCATGAGCTCGAAGATGCCGGGGCTGGCAGTGCCTCCGGTGAGGACAAAGCGCAGCGGATGAATGATGTCCTTGGGTTTGAGGCCGGCGACCTCGACCACCTGTTTCGTTTTTTGATCTAGCATTTGAACGTCCTCGAAATCGCCGACATCTCGAAGAACCTCACACAATTGTCTAAGAAGTCCCATCACAACCACATTGGCTTTGATCTCCGCCATTGCGTGAACATCTTTATACTCGGGCGAGGTAAAGCAGTAAGCCGCCTGGTCCTTCAACTCTCCGTAGGTCTGGATGCGAGGGCGGTAAAGCGTGATGAGCTTCCGCCATTTTTCTTCCGGCATCGGGTCCAGCTTATCCTTCCAAAACTCTGTCATTTGTTTTTCATAGTCCTCGCCCGGGATCGCGCGGATATGCTGGCCATTCACCCAAAGGAGCTTCTCGGGATTGAACTGGGCATTCGATTTGATCACGCGCTTAAGGGAGAACTGCTTCACAAGTTCCGGCAGTGAAAAGATCTCCTGCGGGGTCCCGGGATTCCAGCCCAGAAGCGCCAGGTAATTAATGAGACCTTGCGGGAGAAATCCTTTGTTGCGATATTCGGTGACCGCCACCGCCCCGTGACGCTTGGAAAGCGGCGTACCGTCTGAACCAAAAATGAGCGGCAGGTGTGCATATTTCGGCGCTTTCCACCCGAGCGCTTGTTGGAGCAGGATATGGCGGGGGGTGTTCGGAAGATGGTCTTCCCCGCGCACCACATGCGTGATTCCCATATCATGATCGTCCACGATCACAGCCAGATGAAAAACGGGATATCCGTCGGATTTCATAATGACCAGGTCATCGAATTCCTTCGAATCATAGGTCACTTCCCCGCGCACGATGTCATAAACCTTGACCTCGGTCTTCGGGATCCTGAACTTGATGGCGCCTTCGAATTCATAGGCGAGATCTTTAGAGACCAGTTCCTTGGCGACTTCACAGTATCGATCCAGTCGCTTGCTTTGATGGACCAGATCTTCATCCCAATCAAGTCCGAGCCATTTCATCGAATCGAGGATCTCTTTTTCAAATTCGGGGGTGGACCGCTGCTGATCGGTATCTTCAATGCGAAGGAGGAATTTTCCGCCTTGCTGACGGGCATAAAGATAATTAAAAAGCGCGGTACGGACACCGCCAATATGGAGATACCCTGTCGGAGAGGGAGCGAAACGAAGTCGAATGTCGGACATGACCAATTCTCCACTCAAAAATAAAAAAAGGTTAATTGGACTAGTCCTGGCAACCTTCTATGAAAATAAAATAGAGGCCAGGACATGGCTATAATCTCAAAGTTAAAATTTCAGATTCCGGAGCAGTTGCGTGCGGAACGAGACACAGTATGAATAAGGGACCGCACCCGGTCAAGTTCCAAGGGCTTCCGCAAGCAGACCATCGCCCCAAGGTGAAGCATCTCCTTTTCTTTGGACTCCGGGAGAAAGCCTGTGATTAGGGCCACCGGGACCTGGCTGAAATGACGGATCCGTTCCAGGACTTTTTTCCCGTCCATGAACGGCATCGCGGAATCAAGAAAGACAAGATTATAATCATGAGCCTGGATCTTCTGGAGCCCTTCTTTACCGTTCAAGGCGAAATCCACCTTGTGGCCTTCCTGCTCGAGGGTCTCGCGGAATTCCTCACAGATCATTTTTTCATCATCGACGATCAATAATTTAACGATGGTCCACCCCGCTAGTGAAAGGAAACGCTGAAAACATTTCCGTCTTTTTTAAATTTAGAAATCTTCGGTGCGCCTATCGCGAATCAATCCTTTAAACTAGACCCCACGAATCTCTAACGGGGCAAGCGTCTTAAAACGCGATAACGGTCTTGAAACAAAAGCTATTCGAAACCAGGGAACTTGAAATTTTCCCTCAGCGTCTGGAGATAACTCCGCTTCGTGCTCTTCACCAAAGACAGAGGCATGTGAAAGCGAGTTACTTCGACACTATAGCTATCGTCGATTTCGATCTTTTCTTGACCGTCGGCCGTGAGGAGGGCCTTTTCATTGGGGTTTTCCGTGCGGATCCGGATCGTGATCTTCTCATCCGCCCCGATCACCAGGGCACGCAAATTCAAAGCATGAGGGCAGATAGGGGTAATGAGGATGGCTTCAAGCTTGGGATGCACCACCGCCCCGCCCGCGGAAAGTGAATAGGCGGTGGAACCCGTAGGAGATGCGATCACGACCCCATCGCCCCGGAAACTTGTGAACTTCTCCCCCGAGATCGTCACATCCAGCTGGAGAATACGGGCGAGCCCTTCACGACTGATTACAATATCATTCAAGGCAATAAATCGCCGGTCCTGATCGGCCTTCTTGCTTTTTGCCGTACAGGAAAGCATGAGCCGATTTTCGACCGCCGGTTTCTGAAGAAGATAGGCGTTCAATTCCTCGAAAACCTCTTCGGCCTTGGCTTCGGTGAGAAACCCAAGTTTCCCGAAATTCACACCCAGAATCGGCACGACGCGGTTCTTCATACGACTGACAACCGAGAGGATGGTCCCATCTCCGCCAAGACAAAGTAAAAGCGTAGAGCTTTCGATCAGATCATCCAATGGAACAGCCAAAGAATCCTGGACAGGGATGTCCCGCTTCACAAGCCAGCTTTTGAGCTTCTCGCAAAGTTCCGGCGCACCTTTTTTCTTCTGATTGACGATAATTCCAACTTTTTCCATCTCGCGAACGCTCCTTTGGTGGCTAACAGCGATCTTATTTTAAACTCCCGGGGACACACCTTCAAGAAAGCTTTTTTATTGAACGAGGATTATCTCCCCACCAAACTCCACTTCTTGTCCCTTACGAATCTTACAAGCCTTGCGCATCTCCACCTGCCCGTCCACTTTTACTTCCGACTGCGTGATCGCGTATTTTGCCGTGCCTCCGCTCTCACAGAGACCCGTCACTTTGAGAAGCTTGAAGAGTTCAATATATTCCCCGGTAAGAGCAAAAAAGATCTTTTCCATCGATATCAATACCTACTGGGTCACACGCCCGAGTTCTTTAAGAACAGCGGCCGTGATCTTTTCGGGAGAAAGGCCGAACTCGTCGAGCTGGGCATCGCGGGAACCATGTTCGATGAACTCGTCCGGAAGAGCGAAACGTTTAAGAGGAACATAACGGATATTTTTTTCCTCTAAAAACTCCAGGATCTTGGAGCCGAATCCGCCCGTTCCAACGTGCTCTTCCAGAGTGAAAAGGAATTTCGTCTTTTTCACGGAATCCAGGATCAGTTGTTCATCAAGCGGGCGGGCAAAACGCATATTCACGACGCGGGCCGAAACACCTTCCTTTTCAAGAAGCGCGTGAGCCTTACAGGCCGACTCCACCATGCTCCCGAGCGCCAAGAGGGTCACATCCTCTCCGTCAAAGAGCACTTCCCCTTCGCCCACTTCGAAACTCTTTTTTGGAAAGGCGTCGAGCATTTTTGAAATGTTCGCACGCGGGTAGCGGATCGCAAAAACCGACAGATGGTTAAGAGCAAGCTCCATCATCTTTTCCATTTCATATTCGTCGACCGGAGACGCAAGCACAATACCCGGTACGGATCCGAGATAGGCAAGATCGAAAATCCCTTGATGGGTGGCGCCATCCGCGCCGACAAGCCCCGCTCGATCGATCCCGATCACAATGCTTTGCCTTTGCAGCGCCACATCGTGCATGATCGAATCATGGGCGCGCTGCAGGAACGACGAATAGATCGCAACAACAGGCTTCAGCCCCCCGCGCGCGAGAGCTCCGGCAAAGGACACGGCATGTTGCTCCGCGATCCCGACATCAAAGAATCGCTCAGGAAATTCCTTCTGAAAGTGGGACAGGCCGGTCCCTGAAGGCATGGCCGCCGTGATCGCGACTACTTTGGAATTCCGGCGAGCATGCTTCGAGAGGGCATCGGCAAAGGCTTGCGTATACGACACGCTTGCAACGTCATCCTTTGAGACCGCGACCTCAATCTTTTCTCCGGTCTTCACGTCAAAGGGACCCACTCCATGCCCTTTTTCTTCGTCTTTTTCCGCGAACGCGCAACCCTTCCCTTTTTTCGTAAGGATATGAAGAAAGCTGCACGTGTTGAGCGCGAGCACATCGCGCAAGGTCTTGACCAAACCGATGACATCGTGCCCATCCACAGGCCCGAAATACCGGAACCCCAACTCCTCAAAAAGGATCCCGGGTACAAAAAGATGTTTCATGCCTTCGAGAGAAGCGTTTGAAAATCTTTTGAGACGGGGAAAACGGCCAAGCTGTTTATCGACCTCCCCGCGGATGCGGTTATAAAAGGGGTTGGTAATGACCCTGTTGAGATAACGGCTCATGCCGCCCACATTCTTGGCGATGGACACCTCGTTATCGTTCAGGATGATGAGCATGTTCTTTTTGAGGTGGCCGGCGCTGTTGAGAGCCTCAAAGGAAAGTCCGGCCGTCATGGCGCCGTCTCCGACGATGGCGACGACTTTTTCGTTCCCTTTTTTGATGTCCCGCGCGGCGGCAAGACCCAAGGCCTGGGAGATCGCGGTGCCGGCATGGCCGACAATGAAAGGATCATGCGCGCTTTCCCAGGGCGCCGGGAAGCCGCTCAACCCGCCCGGTTGGCGCAGGGTGCTCATCCGGTCCATGCGGCCTGTGATCATCTTATGGACATACGCCTGATGACCGACATCCCAGCAGATCTTATCCTCGGGAGAATTGAGAACATAGTGCAGGGCGATACTCAGCTCCAGAACGCCGAGACTTGCGCCCAAATGCCCGCCGGTCTTGGCTACCGATTCGATCAAAAAATGCCGGTATTCTTCAGCCGCCTCCGGAAGTTTCTCCAGAGGCACCTTCTTGAGGTCCTGCGGGCACTTTATTTTATCGATCCATTCCATTTTCATAAGCTATTCAGTTCCGCTCTTTGAAACCACGCGCGTTATCGGGGTATCCGCC
>JBAXGK010000094.1:0-7790 GCA_037139435.1 Candidatus Omnitrophota bacterium
ACAGCGGAGGTAACCCATTATTTCCCGCATGTGAACGCCGCGGTGCTTAAGATCAAAACCGGCGAAATCCGGATCGGGGATGAGCTTCTTTTTAAAGGTCATACCACCAATTTTAAGCAGAAGGTCATTTCTATGCAGATCGATCACCAGTCGGTTATGATCGCAAAAAAAGGCGATGATTTTGGTGTTGAAGTAAAGTCCCGCGTTCGCGCCGGCGATCTTGTTTTTAAGAAGTAACGGGAACTGTCATCCCCAAACGTTTTATCGGGGATCCAGCCTGTAAACCAGAGTATGGATTCCCGCTAAAGGCACGCGGGAATGACAAATGAAAAGGAACCGGACTCATGGGCCAGCATTACCTTCGAACCTACAGAGCGTTTATCCTCGAGGATGTCAAAAAAAGCCTCTTGATCGTTGGGGATCTTTCGGGGAATTGTGCTTCCTGCAATCAGCTTGGGATCAACGCTTACGAGGCTAAGGCCTGCCCCCAATGCGGGACGGTGTTTAAATATATCGCGAGCCGGCGACTTGAAACGCATCCGTCCGAGCGGTTTCAGCTTGCTAGACGGTTAGCCGAGAAGCGGCCCGATCTTCTATTGATCGATTATCTGGATTATCAGAAAGCCGCGGGAGACAAAGCTGCCCGCGACTTTTTTAGTGTCTAAAGATCGAATAACTAACTCTGAATATTTCGTCATCCTGAGTCCCGAAGAGGGAGAAGGATCTCGTTCGTGATGCTTCGCTGCGCTCAGCATGACGGATGTGAAAAGCTACAAAGACCTTACCACGCTTACTATCAGAACGGAGCGACATGGACTCGGGACCGATGGATTTGAGCGAGCCGAAGGGACGCTTGGCGCGCGCGATCGCTAAGACCTTGAACGATAAGGGATTCATCGCGTATTTCGCGGGCGGTTGCGTCCGGGATCATTTGCGGGGTCAAAAGCCTCAGGATTTTGATATCGCCACGACCGCAACGCCTGAAGAGGTCGAAAAGATCTTTCGCCGTACCATTCCTGTCGGTAAGCAATTTGGCGTGATGATCGTAGTCGAGGAAGAAACTCCCTTTGAAGTCGCGACCTTCCGCTGCGAAGGCGGTTATCAGGATGGTCGCCATCCTACCCACGTGTCCTTCACCCAGCCCGAGGAAGACGCCAGGCGTCGTGACTTTACGGTCAACGGCATGTTCTATGATCCCGTCGCGGAGAAGGTGATTGATTTCGTCGAGGGGATGAAGGACCTGCCTAACAATGTGATACGCGCTATTGGTGATCCTGCAGCCCGTTTTGAAGAAGACAAGCTGAGGCTTCTTCGGGCGATCCGTTTTGCCTCGACCCTTGGTTTTGAGATCGAGACGAAAACATGGGAAGCGCTTCGCGAAAAGGCCTCCAAGATCCATGAAGTGAGTCCTGAACGGATCCGTGAAGAACTTGTGAAGATCTTCACGCGATCCGGAGCGGCGCGCGGCTTCGTGCTGCTTTCAGAATCCGGGCTCATGAAAGAGATTCTTCCGGAAGTGGAAGCCATGCGGGGGGTGGAACAGCCGGAGAATTTTCATCCCGAAGGCGATGTTTATGAGCATACGCGGCTTCTCCTGCAATACCTCCATCCTCCGGTTTCAACCATCCTCGCATTTTCTGCGCTTTTCCATGATATCGGAAAACCCAAGACCTCCGCGATCCGCAAAGGTCGCCTGACCTTTTATGAACACTCCGAAGCAGGCGTGAGGATCGCTTGCGAGATCATGCGGCGGTTGCGTTTTTCCAATGAGGTTATCGACGGGGTTTCTGAATGTGTGGCCAACCATATGAAATTTATGGATGTTCAGAAGATGCGAGCCGGGAAACTTAAGCAATTCATCAGTCGTCCGTACTTCGAAGAAGAAATGGAACTTCATCGTGTGGATTGCACCGCAAGCCACGGGATGCTGGACAACCTGGCGTTTCTCCGGGGCAAGCTTAAGGAATATGAACACGAGGAATTAAAACCCAAGCCGCTGGTGAACGGTCATGACCTCATGGAGCTTGGTATGAAACCCGGTCGGGCCATGAAGCCGATCCTGGAAGAGCTTTACGTGCTTCAGCTCGAAGGGGCGCACAAGTCCCGGGAAGAGGCGCTGTTCTGGCTCCGGCAAAAGATCGGTAAGTAAAGCTGTCGAAAATAGGTATAATAAATGAATAAAGATGGAGATGTCATGAATCGTCAATGGAAAATATTTTTAAGTGTGGCCCTTCTTGTTGCTTTGGCCGGGTGTTCGCATGTCGAGAAAATGGTCGTGACTCAGGACGCTAAAAGCCTGACTATCCCGTACGAGTCATTGGGTTGGATCCAGGTGGACCTCAAAGCGCCACCGGTTCAGTACAGGCGTGTTGCGGGGCAGGTTGGGGAATGGGTTTCTTTTGGGTTTTTAAAGAATCCTTCTCAGGAAAAATATCTCCAAGGGCTCTTGAATGAGAAAATACGGGGAGTGGCGAAAGAACGTTACAAGGCTGAAGAGGTGATCAACGTAAATTACTGGCCGGAACTTTCCGCCAACGCGTTCCCGGAGGGACGTATCGGTGCTCGCGGCGAAATGATCCGCTACAAGCGTTTTTCGGTATAGTGTTTTGACTTTGTGAGTGAATGTTTCAATGCGGAAGGTCTCTGCCGTGGCTTCGAGAGATCCCTTGAGAACCTGCGATTCAAATAAGGAGGATCGAATGATGAGTCATTTTCTGAAATTTAATGCAGTGCTTGTGTTGGTGGTGATGTTTTCCGGTTGCATGTCGCTTACTCAATCCGAGAAGAATGCTGTGTATGAGTTGAAATCTTACGGCGTTAATACCTGCAGCGTGAAAATTAAGGACCCGGCTGTTGCCGCATGGCTGAACGTATTACCCGGTGTGGGGTATTTCTATCTCGTGAGTGAGACTGAGGAGAAACAGCTTTGGTATATGGGCGTTTTGGGTGTCTTAACCTATCCTCTGTCGATAGCCTGGGGTGTGCCGGGCGCCCACAGTGACGCCGGAGTATTGAATAAAAAGGATCAGGTTCGTTATTACCAATACTCGCCCGATGGCCAAGAACAACTGAAGGCGCTTCGGACCAAGTATCGGACCGTAGATTTGGGGTTAAGCGAGATCGATAATAAAGATGGGAGAATAAGGGCATCGTGAAAATATCGATGAGAGGGTTGTTTTTGCTCCTGCCGGGGCTCTGTGTTCTCGCTCCTTTTCTTTTTGCCGAGGTCGTGACGGAGGTAGGGACGGACGGGACATTGACCCTTCAGGGTGGCAAGCGGGTGGCTCTGGTCGGAGTCCAAATGGACACAGAAGGGATCTCGGTCCTCCGGGTGCTAACGCAGAAGCAAGACGTGAAGCTCCAAATGATCGCTACTCCCACTCCGGGAGCCAGGGGGCTCGCCTATGTGTATCTCAAGGCGAAATATTTGAAATTCCCGGCGAAGCTGAACGAGATCCCCGATGAACAGGAAGTTCTTATTAATGAATTCCTGGTGAAGGTGGGCGCCGCCAAGGTAGTCGAGGCCCAGGACTTTAGTCGCAAAGACAGGTTCTTGAAGGTTCAGGAAGAAGCCAGAAAAAAAGGCGAAGGCATATGGTCGTACGAGGCCTCTTGAAGTTCCTGGCGGGTCTACTTGCCGCACTCTTGGTTTTAGGCTTGATTCTTGGGGTGGCCGGGTACTTCGCAGTCCGGAATTTTGATGTCAATATGTTCCGGACAGAATTTGAAAAGGTGCTCACCCAGCAGACGGGTTTTCGCGTGGAGCTTGGTGCTATTAAGCTTCAGTGGAAGCCCCAGCCAACGCTCCAGGTCGCCGGCCTCAAGATCTACCAGCCCCAAAGTCTCGAAAAAGTCCTTCAAAGTGATCAAGTCAGGATCGATGCCGATCTGACTTCAATCTGGCAGAAGCATTTCAGCATGTCGCAAGTAGTGATCCAGCGCCCCGAGATCTTTCTGAAGCGCAATCGGGACGGAGTTTGGAACTGGCAGACGGCTCAAAAACCTACGTCTTCCGTGCCGGCCGCGGTGCCGCTGCTATCTCAGGTGAGCCTTATCCCGACCGCCGAAGCTTCCGAAGGCACAGAGAGTCTGTCGTTGGGTAACCTTGGCGGTGTCACCCAGGGGTGGCAATTCGGGGTTGTGAAGATCCTCGTGAGGGAAGCGACGATCCACTTTACTGATGAGACGGTCGAGCCTGCCTACCGGTTGGAAATCGAAAAAATGGAGGTTGAAGTTCGTCAGCCATCGGCTCAAAAACCATTCCATTTTACAGTAGGTGCCACTGTGTTTAATTCCGCCAAGAGGAACCTGGAGGCGCAGGGAGATCTGGATCTGGCGTCGAGGTCGCTGGAGCTTCAGCTTCGATACGGTCCGGACAAGGCGGAGTTTAAAGGTCGCCTTACGGTAGTCAATACCCTCCCACATTTTGAGGGGACGCTTGAGGTTCGCGATCTCGACATGGAATCGGTCATTCCGGATGTTTATAAGAATGGCGATTATGTATCTGGAAGGCTGAGTGCTAAGGAGCAGCTTTCTTTCGATGGTGCGAATCCGGCCCTGATCCTGCAATCTCTTAATGGGCAGGGAACGATTGAGATCCGAGAGGGCGCTCTCAGGAACCGGAATCTCATCAAGGAGGTTTTTGACCGGCTCTCCCCAGTGCTTTCGATTACGAATGCTTTGGGGGGCGAACTTCCACCAGAATTGAATGAGATGCTGAAGGATCGTGATACGCCGTTTCAATCCTTGCAGGTGGTCTGCGGGGTGCAGTCGGGGACGGTGAGGGTGAGTGAATTCCGGCTGACGCATCCCAACTATCAATTGTCCGGTCAGGGGACCTACGGGATTCTTGGCAAACGGGTTGATAGTTCCTTGCAGTTGCTGTTATCCAAGTCCATTTCCTCCTACTTGATGAAAAAAATCCGTGAAATGGAATTGCTTGCGGACAGGAGCGGCCAGGTGATGATCCCGTTCCGCTACAGCGGTGTTTTTCCAGACGCTTCAGTTCAGCCGGATCTTTCCTATCTGGGTTCCCGGTTGCTACAGAGTGGGGCGAATCAACTTTTAGGCGCCGGGATGGAGCGGCTTTTGGGTGGCAAGAAAGCCGGAAAGATCTCAAGCCTTGTTGGTTCCACGCAATCGCAGGGAACCCTTTCAGATCAAGACCAAATGATCCAGCAGGGCATGAGCGCGCTTTCTAAAATCCTTGGAGGTAAGAAGAAATGAAAAAAATATTAATTACGGTCAGCGGCAAAGATAAGCCCGGCATCATCGCCAAAGTGAGCGGTCTTTTGTTTGCCCGGGGATGCAATCTCGAAGATGTCAGCATGACCCTTTTGGAGGGGCAGTTCGCTATGATGATGACCGCATGTCTGCCGTCGACGATGTCCAGGGTTCGGGTGTTGCAAGGCCTTGAGCTCCTTCAGGAGGCTCCTTGGGCTTTGGATTGTCATGTCACTGAGCTAACAGGGAAGACCCCTCATGGAAAGAAACATGCAAAGGGCGCACTTCCACACATGCTTACGGCGTTTGGCAAGGACCGGACCGGGATCGTCTATGAGGTAAGCCGTGCGTTGGCAGGGATGCGCGTTAACATTACGGATCTTGATAGCCGGATCCTTGGCAAGGGCGCCAAGACCACTTACGCGATGCTCCTTGAAGTGGATGTCCCGCACCAGGGGGCTCTGGCAAAACTCAAAAATCTTTTGGCTAAGGTTTCAAAAAAGTTGAAGATTGAGATTCAGCTAAAGCCCCTGGAACGTGTTTCCTTATAGTCTCTGATGAAGCCCGCATCGATCCGCACCTTTCCCGACCCGATCCTCAGAAAAAAAACGTCCACTGTCACAGCGTTCGATCGTTCACTTCTTAAGCTAGTGGCTTCGTTGGTGCGCGTCATGAAAAGCCAGCCGCATGGTATCGGCATCGCCGCGCCGCAGATTGGGGTTGCGAAGGCTGTTGCGATCGTGGATGTTTCAAGGCGTGATCCCAAAGCGCAGCGGCTTATTCTTGTCAATCCCGTGATTCTTGAAAAAAAAGAGCCTGAAGCGCGCAAGGAAGGGTGCATGAGCTTTCCGGATTACACGGCATTTCTTAAGCGTCACCGGTGGGTGCGCGTTCGCTGGCAGAATGAGCGCGGTGAATTCCGTGAAAAGATAAGTACCGGGATCGAAGCGATCTGTGTGGAGCATGAGGTCGATCATCTGAGCGGTGTTCTTTTTATAGATCATGTAACTTGTCTCAAGACAGATCTTTTCCCCCGATCTTCCAACCTATAAAAGAATCGACTGGCCCGGATCTTGTGCTTGTGTCATGCTTTTGTTTCCCTTGCTGCAGCAACGGGGCCGGTGCCGACGGGGCTGTGCCTGGACTTCAGGCGATGTGAAATTCGCGGCTTTTGCTGAGATCATCAATCAATGCTTCCTCGATAAAGACATGTCCTCTTGCGGAGCCGCCCCCTATCGGAAAATCGTTAAATTAATTTAATTATAAAAGGATGTTTCTTTCTAAGGCGATTTAAAGCAAACACTCCTTAAGAAATGAACGAACTCCTTATAGCGCTTAATAGCATGTGAGAAATTGACAAAGTGCTACAATGCGGCTACACTTCTCTTAGAGGTAAACAAAACGCGAGAATACAACATATGAATGTTGGATGCGAAATTTTGGGTATGAAAGAAGGAGTGCGGTAGCTATGTATCATCTTTATTTTTATATTAGGGAAACGATTCGGAAGGGAGTGCGTTGGTTATGTTAATCGAATATCATGGAGAGAGAAAACCGTGGGTGATTAAGGCGGTTAGTCTTTTTGTGATTTTTACATTCCTCATGACGCAGAGTGATGTACAACTTTTCGCAAGCGTTATTTCGACCGGTGCACCCGCGGTTGTTCCCACGCCTGATCCTAAAGCCGACAAGATCCACTTTATGCAGGATCTGGGGCAAGATCAACAGGACCTCCAAGGTCAGACCAATCAAAATCCCTTGAGCGGGGTCGATCCCAACCAAGTGCAGCAAAATCCTTTTTCCGGTGATATCCCGGAGGGCCAGACTCCTCAGCTTTCCACATCCTTTTTAACAGGCCAAAATCCGCTCGCGGGCAAAAGCGAAGAGGGGGCTACGCCCGTGACGGATAATGCAACGGGGATCGTTTCGGTGACCTACAACGACGGCACCTACTTTAAATATAATAGAACGAGTAACAAAATTCTTGAGATCTGCGACAAAACGCGTCCCGTCCTTGATAATATTGGCAATGTCACTGGCTACGCTCTTGAGACTCGCCAATTCTCTTACGAAACGGGTTCAGAGAACGGAACGAATGTTTCTTATGTTCGCGTGATCACGGTAGGCCAGGGTACGCAGAACAGCACTTATCAAAAGTTCACGACGCTTGCCGATGGTCAGTTGGATCAGTTGATCGAGATCGGGGACTGGCTTTTGGACGACACGACCCATCAGTACGTTCAGTCGGTTTCGACTCGATACAACGGGGACCTCGTGACGATCTATGACCACACGAGCGATCCGACCTATTATATAGAAAGGACCTACGAGCAACTGTCTCCTAGTGAGAGCCGTCTTCTGAGCTATCAGAAGATTGAGGGGGTTCTAACGCCGATCAATATCGAGATCCAGTACAACGATCAAACGGGCCTGGTGACGGTGATCGACCGGTCCCAGACGGGAACCACCGCGGTTGCGACCGTAAATTTCTGGGAGTATAAGCTCACGAACCAGAACGAGCGCGGCGATCTCATGGCTGTGGGGGAAATGGACGCCACAAGCGGCCA
>JBAXGK010000095.1:0-7781 GCA_037139435.1 Candidatus Omnitrophota bacterium
AACTCATTGGGGGGACTTGTTTATTTTCCTTCAAATCCAAAACCCCGTAGGTTTGTTTTGCTAAGGCCACGAGATCTCCTGCTCCCTCCAACGCGAAGGTATACAAAAGCGTAAAAGTCTCTGGTCCGCCTTTAGCGGCATTTACTTTAATAAGAATACTATCTCCGATATTGCTTTGTTTCTTAAACTGCATGCGAGACGCTAGCAGGTGAAACCGATAACCTACTAGAAAGTCCCTGTCACTGCAAGATAGGAACATTGCGTCAGTCGCAAGAAACATTAGCCGCAAGTAATTCGCGAAACTCATATGCTGGAACTGATCCGTATCGCTGAGCATCACGACATACTTATAGATAAATGCCTGTTGCGAATAAGCGAAATATTTCATATCAGGTGAGATTTTTTTTGACGCACGTTAGAAAATCTCGGACATCAAAGGGTTTGTACAAGCAATCAGCAACATTGAGAACTTCCGCTTCGCGCATCATGGATTCATCTGCATAACCCGTGATTAATATCTCAGGAATAGCTTTTTTCCCGATTGTTTTTTGATGTTGTCGAATAACCTTTATGGCTTCGATGCCATTCATTTGCGGCATTCTCACGTCAAAAACAACAAGGTCTATAGCCTCCTTCTTCACAAGGCTGATGGCTTCTTCCCCACTACTCGCCAAAACGACATCATAGCCTTGTTTTTGCAACAATTTCCCCACGGAGCGAGTCACAAGCTCTTCATCATCCACCAAAAGAATCTTTTTCGTCATATAATCCCCTCTAAGCACTTCTTGCCCACAACACCACAAACTACTGTCCTAATATCGACCCCAAGTGCGCATTCCTTAAAAAATAGCATCTTAATACAATGGAATTTATTTTTGAAAAATGAGGGTAAAGGTAGTCCCATCCCCTATTTCTGAGCGAACATCAATCCGGCCTGAAACCTTTTCGATTAGCTGCTTGGTAATATAAAGGCCCAGCCCGGTTCCTTCGGCTTTCGTGGTGTAGAAGGGACGAAAAACATCTTTGAGCTTGTCGGCATGAATGCCGGAGCCATTGTCCTTAATAATTACACAAACCTCCCCAGACACACATGCCCCCCGAATTACGATCTCCCCACCTTCGGATTTTTCCCTTAATGCCTGACAAGCATTCACCAGCAGATTGAAGAGGATCTCTTCGAAATATCTTCGGTCGATGCGGACTTTCGGAAGATTTTGCGGAATATCACGCACGAGCGCAATGTTATGCGCCGCAAGTTCAAAGCGTACAAGCGGCAAGATGTCCTCAACCACCTGAGCGATTTCCACGAGTTCGAATTTCATCTCACTGTCGATCCCGGCCTTAGCAAAGAGAGATAGCCTTTTGATGATATCCATTGCCCTGTCCGCCTGTGCAACACTCCGTTTCAAGGCGTCATTGGCACTCTCAAGCGCTTTGTCCTTGTTCGGGAATATCCCTTCCTTCTGGCGCTCAAGACAACTTTCTGAAAGCCCCTTAATGATGAATAGAGGGTTTTTAACCTCGTGATTGATGCTCGCTGCCAATACCCCAATCGCTACAAGCTTGTCCCTGCGCGCCGCTTGGGCAAGCTCCTCAACGTCGAATAATCCTTTTTTCATAATGAAAAATGCTGTGAGGAATGGGTAAAGGGGCATGAGGAAAATACTATACTGCGGGACTTCAAGCCCATAAACAGGAAACAGCGTAAAACTCCCCCCGATAAAGCCCACGGCAGCTGCAACGACGAAGCCGAAAAGTTGCATTCTCTCCGTTGAAGGCGCGCGAAACATTTTTTTTATCATCAAAAAAAACCCGAGCAATACAAAACCTGCAAAGAATCCAGTGAAAACATAAAAAGCTAGCCCTGGCATAACAAAAACGAGGTTGAAAGACGTTGTGCGCAGACTGGGAATAAAAAAATCACTCATTCCAAAAAAACTCAGACCGAAAGCTAGACAATATGAGCTGTCTAACAATCGCTTGTATTTTTTAATTTCATTCGCATACACAAGACTGAAGTGGAGCCACGTCGAAGGGATAAAAATAGCGCATGTATCAGCAAGCCGGATAAAGAAAAGAGCTTTTGTTGAAGTGTCGTTATAGGCCCAACAAATCCCGAAAAATAGCGCCCAGAGACTATTAAAAAATGTAAAAACAAAGTACGTTTTCCCTACAAGGTCGGGACGCTTTAAAAAAATCAGTAACCCAACAAAGAGCGAGCAAAAACCAAAACAAAGAATCGCCAGACTATAGGGATTCATGCTTTGGATTTGAGAGCAGGGGTTAACGGAAACCGGAGGGTAAAAGTCGTGCCGTTGCCAGGAGCAGAGCTGACGGAAATGGTGGCGTTGTGGCGCTTGAGGATGCCGAAGCTAACGGCAAGGCCGAGGCCGGTGCCGGAGCCAACATCCTTGGTGGTAAAAAAAGGATCGAAAATCTTTTTTTGATTTTCCCTGGGAATGCCCACGCCGTTGTCCTGGACGATCATTTCAACCGCATCGCCTGAGATCCGAGTCTCCACCGTGATCTTACCGCGTATCTTGGCTTCATAAATGGCGTCACGCGCATTGACGAGGAGATTCGTAAGCACCTGATCAAGCTCCCCCGCGATCCCTTTGATAGGCGGCACGTCTCCAAGTTTCATCTCCACTTCGATATTCTCCTGCTGGAACTGAAAACCCAGAAGCGCGCAGGTGCCTTTTACCACATCGCGCAGGTCGACATCCACATGGGGCGTTTCTTCCACAGTCTTCCGGGCGTATTTCATAAGCTTCTGCACGATCCCCTGGCAGCGCTTCGCGCCCTCCTCGATTAAATCAAGAGATTCCAGGCTTTCCTCGGTGGCCGTCATCTTGAGAATCTGCGCATTCGTCAGCACCGCCGTTAGCGGATTATTGATCTCATGCGCCACACCTCCCGCGAGCGTCCCCAGCGTCGCGAGCTTCTCGGCCTGAATCAGCTGTTCCTGCGTCCTAACGAGTTCCCGGGTTCGGTCTTCCACGCGTTTTTCAAGTTCCACATTCCATCGCTTAAGCTCCTCACTCATCTTGCGGACCTGGGTATAAAGCTCACTGATATTCTCATATTGCATGGAATTCGAGAACGCGATCGTCACCGGGATCTTGATCTCAGCAAGGAACTGAATTTCATTCGGCCGATAGGGTTTCAAGTTAGCTTTCCGGCCGAGGCTCACCACTCCGATCAGCTTATCGCCCAGCACAAGCGGCACTGCGACCATCCCCTGCGTCGCACGAAAGAATTCTTCGGTCTCGGATCGAAACGTTTCCACTTCCGGGTCCGCGCCGACGAGATTGCCCATCACCACGGCGTCATGCCTCTCCAGCCAGACGAGGAACGGATGATCTTTCGGAAACGGCTTCAGGTGGCGAAGGCCTTTGGCGATGGCGGGAACATATTCGCTGTTTTTCTCATCGAGCAGAAAGACCGAAAGACGGCGCACATAAAGTTGGCGACGAAGCATACGGGCAAAACTTTGCAGGAGGTCTCTGAGATTTTTCAGATGCACAAGCTCCTTGGAAAATTTCGTCATGACCGCGAGCAGGTTCTTCCTCTGGCGCTGGAACAGATGATCGAGTCGCGGCTGAAGGGTCCGGAAATAGACATAAAAAGTAATGGCCACAATGAGGTAATAGAGCATGGATCCCCAGGCGGAGGACGGGTCCCGGAGGCTTTGAGTCCAGTAGATAAAAGCTGCGAACGGAATGATGGCCGCGATCGTCGTGACAAGCCACATGAGCGTCTTGTGGATGACGGTCTCGATATCCATAGCTCTGTAGCGAATGATCGCGTAGGCAACGACCAGGATCCAAAAAAACACGCAAAGGAAACCCATCGGATAAACCGGGTAAGGAAGCAGTTTCGGCAGATAATCGAACGAGCCCAGAAACGATACAAGAAAACCGGTCGTGATGAGCCTGATCTGCGTGCGGCGCACACCTTTCGGTTCGCTGGAAAGCGCGCTGAAAAAATTGTAGAAAGCGCAAGCGAGCACAAGAAAAAAGAATCCGAGAAAGTACCCGTTGAGGGGGCCATAGACGGGATAATAACCCCAGAAGTAATGAGTGACGCCCGGAAAACTGAGCGGGGAGAAAAGCCCGACGATATAAAAAACCGCACCAAAGAAAAGCCCGGTCCGGATCGCAACCTTTTGTTTCTTGAAGATTCCGAGCCATGTCGCTGAAAAATAATGTGTACACGGAGCGATCAAGGCCACCCCAAGGAACGTTACATTCCGATAGAGCGCCAGTGCGATCTCAGGGGTACTCGCCGCATAGGTGCCGGCGATCCCAAGAAACCATAAGAAGCCGCAGAGGCCGATGAGGAAGAATGAGAAATTAACACGCGAGCGCTTGTTCTGAAGGAAAATAAAGATCCCGATCAAGAGCATCAAAATGCCCACGATCAGCACCGGCATGGCATACCAATTGAGTTTAAACAAGCTCAGGATCGTCTGCATTTTACTCCGCGGGTACGGCGCAAGGCGTACGGAGTACGGTGTGAAAAATCGCCGTACGCGATACGTCGTACGCCTTACCCATTGTTTATTTTGATTCCTTTTACTTCCTCATCCATCACCAGACGATGCCCCCAAAAAAAGGGCGCGAGCTCGAAACCATGCTTACGGGCTAGGCCCAGGATCTCTGCCATTTTGGGTTGCGTAATATTCCCCTTCCCCCAGGAGAAATTCTCGTAACGCTCTTCGAGGGCAAGCACGATCGCTTCTGAAAAACAGCCGTAAAGAACATTCGAGGACGGAAGACCGATATCAAAGCCTGCATTGAATTCATGGGGTATGGAACAAATGCCTCCCGAAAAGATCAGGATGTCCTGGCGGTCACAGTCCCGGCAAGAGATATTCTTCGGATATCCGATGTCGCAGACGATGGCACCCGGCTTAAAATTCGCGATGTCGAGGATCGAGTGGGAGACACTTGCCGCCGCGATCACAATATCTGCCTCGCGTACCGCTTCGTTATTGTCATGCATGCCGTGGAATCTTGCCTTCCCGAACATCGTCAGCATTTTTCGCATATGCTCCAGATTCTCGACGCTCCGGCTCGTGATGACGAGATCGCTTACCTTGTCCGCCAAGGCCCTCGCACAGGCACTCCCGATATCCCCCGCGCCACCGATCACCGTGACTTTGGCTGTTGAGAGATCCAGTTCCCTGAGACGCGCGGCTTTCAAAATACCCTCGACGGCCAGCGCCGCGGTCAGCGTATTGCCTGTGGTGACCGGGATATTGATAAGCTTTTTGAATTCTTCTCCATATTTCTCACCGGCGATCGAAGTAAAACCCCCGAGCGCCACAATGCCGAGCCCGAGTTTCTCCGCCACCTTGCAGGATTCCACGACCTTCATCACCCCTTTTTGCATATCCTTATCGAGCAGGTCCGGAATGATATTACAGGCAATGAACGCCCCCCGGGTCGTTTTGCCACTGGAGCCCCGAAACTCCTTCACATCATTGGAAACAAAGGAAGGCACGAGATCAAAGATCTTGGACAGAAACTCCTCAGACGGGACCTTCATGTCGGGTTTGAACGACTGGAAATATCTGATCAGATGATTCAAATTGTAGGGATGGCCAATAACCCCGAAGCCGCGCACATCGCGGATCCTTCGATCCCCGATCTTTTGATAACGACGCTCGGTCAGGATCCCCTCGAACGCCTGAAGCATAGAATCGAAGTTCTTTTTTATGCGGTCGGCAAGAACGCCCCCGATGATCGTCTCAAGCACCGGAATCCCGAGACACACCCGAGCATCGATCCGGACCTCCGTCCCACCCGTAGGATGCTCCGTCAGACGCCACTCCCCCTCGAAAGTCTCAAGATCTCCATCCACGGCCTGAAAACGAATGATGAAATGCTGGAAGTCAAAAGTATCTTCCTCTTTCCAGGAGATCGGAACGCCTCCCATCTCCACCTTCCACGCAGTCACGATTTTGGCACGACTGTAGCTCAGAACACGGCATTCCTTGACGTTCGACATTAGAGGGAAATCCTGGACACGCGTGAACAGGCGTAGCACTTGCCAACGCTTGGCAGGCAAAACACGGCTCGCCGTCACGGTAAAGATGCCGTCCTTTTTTTCCATTGGGAATACCCCTTCCATGATGTCCTGGCACACACGTAGAGTCAGGATGCTCATATATTATCGGCCGGAACTGGGGTCTTTTAACCCTGGATGGGAGCCCCTTAGGGGATGGCGGGAGAGTTAGAACCCATGTCAAACCCGGGTATGTAGAGAGAGGAAGACCCGCACCTGCCCGACTCAGGCTCAAGCAAAAAAAACGGCCCCGCTTTTTCAAGCGGAGCCGTTTGAAAACAACTTCTACAGCAAAACGCCTCGATTATTGCTTCGAGAGCGTGACCTGGTCGATCAAAATGCTTCCGGTCTTCGGACTGGAGTTGATATCATCGAAAACGAAGACGAGCTCGTTCAGAGAGTTCCAGTTCTCGATGCGACGGAACTTCTCGAACGGGATCGAGATCTTCTGCCACTGGTCCGTGACGCCGCTCACAATATAAGCGGAAGGCTTGTTCGTCATGTCCTTGAGCTCGATCTTGAAACGCTTGGTGTAACCGGCCTTGGCATCACCCTTGACAAAGAAATTCAAGGTGTTGTAAGGCGTTGCATCCTCGCCATTCAGCTTCATCCAGAAACCATTGTAAGCCGGATTCGGAGAATCCACATCGTAATCGAGGCGGATCGCGTAGCCGGAAGCATCCCCTTGGCTATCGTCCGTATCGAAAGACATCTGGGTTCCCTGGGACTCATCGTTCGGATCCTTGTCCCATCCACCGAAATCACCGCCGATGTTATTCGGCTTATCCCCGGTGTCAAAATCCGCGATTACAAGCTCGTTCGATGCGGGAGCAGCTGCATAAGCGGCAACTCCGAAACCAATGACCATCAACGCAACGAGCACTAACGTCAAACCGATGTTAAACTTCTTCATTTTAGTGTTACTCCTTTCGTGAAATGAACTGCTTGGCGAGGGTCGATTCGAAGTATACCCTTTTATAAAGATAAAGACAAGGGGTGCATCGAAAAAAGTTGGCTCTTTTATTGAAATCGGGATGGTTTCTAGATTAATTTTTATTAATCTAGAAATATCCGTTCACTCCCGCACCTACAGAACACGCAAGCCCTTCATTTTAAACAGGTTACAAAAACACACCCTAGATTTTCGAGAACGAATCCAGAACCACTTTCATCTCATCAGCTTTCCGGCGCGCCTCCTCGGTCGGAGCATTTTTCTGAAAATCGCTGACTTTCACTTTAAGCTCGGAAATTTTTTCCTGCTCTGATCGCAAGCGCCTCAAAATGATATTAATATCATGAGCCATGTCGTGGAAAAAGTCCCCTTCACGAAGCTTGATGTCCTGGGGCATTTCCCCACGGTTCACTTTAAGCAGGGTTTGGCGGAAACGGTAAACCGGACCCGCTACGCGGTGCAAAAAAACAACGCCATAGGCGCCGATAATGATGAGCGTGAGGATCAAGACCAACGTCACGCGTATAATGATCGAATAACTCACGTCATAGAGGATTTCGGAGGGATTGATCTTCCCAAAAGTAAAGGCTCCCCCAAAAGCAGCATCGCGAATGGTCTGATGGATGACCCAGGCGACCGCTGCCGAAGCCACCATAAAAAGGGCGATCAGCATGAAAGAAAATTCCCGCTGCATCGGTCGGTGAATGATGAGATTTTTCACCTGCCGTTTGTAGGGACGCTGGGGTGCGGCGACTTT
>JBAXGK010000096.1:0-7686 GCA_037139435.1 Candidatus Omnitrophota bacterium
TCAGATCGGGTCAGTTTATGAGGAACAGGGATTTTTTGATGAGGCCAAGGAAGCTTATCTTAAGGCCCGTGAGCTTGATTATGGCAATCCGGATATTCAGGAAGCCATTCGCGACATAGACGTCAAGCGCAAGGCTCCGGAAAAAGGAGGCGGTTCCTCGTTTGGGATGCCTTCCACGGGAAGTTCCTACTCCACAAATCCGCAGACTGCGGCCGCGATGGGGCAGGATCCCTATGCGCAGGATCAGGGGGGGATCGCACAGGCTCTTCCAGCGCTCGGACAGGCGCTTATGCAGAAATTCGGGGGCGCTGGCGGGGAGGATACCAGTGGACAAAGTCAGTAAGATTCCTGCCGGGACCCGGGCGATCTTTTTTGACGCGGGGGGAACTCTTTTTCGTCCTTTCCCGTCTGTGGGACATTATTACAGCGAAGTGGCCGGCAAACATGGCTGCAAAGTGGGCGCGGGAGAAGTCGAGGCCGCATTCCGCCGGGTCTGGAGCGAGCACGACGGGATCGGCGATCTTAGAAACCAGTCGAATGAGAAGGTCGAGAAGGAATTCTGGCGCAAGATCGTGACGGCGGTCTTTAAGGATTTTCCTGGGCTTAAAGCGTTCGATCCTTTTTTTGATGAGCTTCATACTCTTTTTGCTGAGCCCGGAGTTTGGAAACTTTATCCCGAGGTTGAGGAAGTGCTCCGGTCGTTTAAGGAAAAAAAAATTATCATCGGAATGGTCTCGAATTGGGACAGCCGTCTTTTAAAATTATCCAAAGGGCTGGGGATCGATGCGTATTTTGATTTCAAAGTCATCTCGGCAGTCTTCGGCGCGGCCAAGCCCGATCCCAAGATCTTCCAAGAAGCCTTGAAACAGGCGAATGTTCGCGCGGATGAAGCTGTGCACGTAGGAGACAGCCTGGAAGACGATGTCCGCGGCGCGCATCTGGCCGGTATCAAGGCTATCTGGCTCGATCGCTCGAACCGGCATAGAACTTTGACCCAGGACCACCAAGATTTTGTAACCGTAATTCGCGATCTAAGAGAACTGATTTAGCCTGCGGGCCGATAGGCCCCCGGGGACACGGGACAGAACAAAGGATGGGCATATGAAACGGCTCGATTTTTTAAAAAGATCTGCGGTGATTTTCGTGATAGGTGGTTTGCTTTTTTGCGGCGCGAGTGCGTTTGGCGCAGAATCCGAGAAGGACGTTTTTTTGAAGGGGGTGGTTTCGGGGCAGAAGGGCGACTATCCCGCAGCGATCAAGGCTTTTAGCAAGGCGATCGAGCTCAAGCCTGATTTCGCGGAGGCGTACCATAACCGTGGCCTTATTTATTACGCGACAGGAAAAGGCAATAAGGCGTTTGCGGATTTTGATAGGGCGTTAGAGATCAATCCCGCCCTCGCAGAGGCTTATTTTTACCGGGCAGATCTCTTTCAGTTCAAGGGCGAGCTTGATCAAGCCCTCTCGGACTACACAAAGTTTTTAGCGCTAAAGCCGGATCTTGCGCCGGCTTATTCCGGTCGTGGGATCATTTATTCCAAAAAAGGGGACTTCGATCAAGCCTTGTCAGATTTTAACAAGTCCATCGAGATCCGAGGAGCATCAAGCACCAGCACGGATTATTATTTAAGAGGGAAGGCTTACTTATCGAAAAAGATTTTTGACAAAGCGATCGCCGATTACGATAAGGCGCTTTCGATGGATCCCAAGAATGTCAGCGCTTATTGCGACCGGGGATGGGCCTATCAGGAGACAGGAGATCTCAAAAAGGCTGTGGAGGATGACACGAAGGCCCTTTCACTGGATCCGAAGTTCAGCTGGGCTTATTATGACCGCGCGCTCGCTCACTTCAGGCTCGCGGAATACAAGGCCGCTCTTGGCGATTATAAGAAGGCCGTGAAATTGAATTCGAAAGGTGCTGCGGATGCCTACAAGGAGTTCGTAAAGTATGAGGACTCTCAAAAAGCTCCCAAGGCCGAAGAAACAGGCCTCGCCATCAAGGATCTTTTGAAATCCCATCGTGGTTGAGAATCATTCATCAAGAGGATCTATGAAAGAACATAAGAACATTCTCGTGCTGGACGTCGAAACGCAAAAATCCTTCAAGGAGGTCGGGAAGTCGAAGGCGATGAGCCTTTCGAAACTCAAGGTCTCGGTGGTCTGCACTTACGATTTTCTGACCGACGAATACTCTTCCTACGAAGAAAAAGATATGGTGAAGTTCGAGCAAAGGATTCAGACCGCGGATCTTCTGATCGGGTTTAATATCCGGCGCTTTGACATGGCGGTGCTCCAGCCGTATCTTTTTAAAACGGTCGATCAATTTCCCGTACTCGATCTTCTGGATGATATTGAGAAGGCCCGCGGCCATCGGGCGAGCCTGGACAGTGTGGCGCGCGCAACGGTCAAGGAAGGGAAGTCCGGCGATGGGGCGGAAGCCTTGGTGCTCTTTAAAGAAGGCCGGATGGAGGAGCTCAAGAAATATTGCCTGGATGATGTGCGCCTGACAAAGAATGTCTACGAATACGGTTGTCGCGAAGGAAAGATCTATTTTACTTCGACCTGGGATTTTAAGACTTATGAGATCCCTGTGAGTTGGAAACAAGCCACGACGGAATTTCTGGCGAAGAAAAGCGCGCCCAAAACGGATTTTCCGACGAGTCTTTTTTGATCCGCGCAACGGGCAGCGGGAGAGGCGCAACGTGAAAGTTCAAGGCAGGATCGTTGACCGCTGTGCGTTGAGCTCAAGGTGTTCAGGATACAGCAATCATGACTGAAATCTCAAATTCACCGTTTGTTTTCGTAAGTGTTTTCTTCCTCGGGTTGGGCCTAAACCTTACGCCGTGCATCTATCCTATGCTCTCCATTACGATCTCGCTTTTTAGGGGGTCGGAGGGTGAGCCTCGCGGCCGCTCGTTTGCGAAAGCCCTGGCGTATGTTCTCGGGATGGTGACCATGTACAGCGGCCTCGGGCTTGCGGCGGCGATGACCGGGAGTTTTTTTGGCGAATGGCTTCAGAATTTCTGGGTGCAGCTTATGACCGGGATCCTGGTCATCGGTCTCGCATGCAGTATGCTCGGGCTTTATCAATTTCAGTTACCTTCGTGGATGATGCCGTCTTATCAGGGACGGTCCAAGGGTGCCATCCTCAGTTTTTTTGCTTCAGGGCTTTTGGTTGGAATTGTTGCCGCACCGTGCATGGGGCCTGCGGTCCTGGGGTTGCTGGCCTTCGTAAGCGTGCAGCAGAACATAATCTTTGGCTTCTCACTCTTCTTTGTCATGGCGCTCGGGCTTGGGCTTCCTTATCTTGTGCTCGGGACCTATTCGGGTCTTCTTAAAAAACTTCCGAAGTCCGGGGCATGGCTTGTCTGGTTCGAACGACTGATGGGCGTGGTGCTTTTGACGTTCGGGATCTTTTATGTCGCCATTGCTTTGAAATGGCCGTTCGTGAAGGAAATCGTGCCGGCGGCCTTTGTGGCGGGAGGCCTTTATCTCGGGTGGGTCGAGCGCTCCGCCCGCCTTGCGAAGAAATTTTTTGCTTTCCAGTGGATCTTAGGAACCCTCGCCGTCATGATCGGTCTTTTCTTTTTTTTCACACCGAAGGGAAACATGGTGTGGGAAAAATACCATGCCGGCATTCTTGAGGAAGCGAAGGCTTCGGGTCAACCCGTGATCCTCGATTTTTATGCGGATTGGTGTATCCCGTGTCACGAACTCGATCAGTTCACGTATTCGGATCCAAAGGTCCTCGCAATGCTGCAACCTTTTCGCAAGATCAAAGTCGATACTACTTCCGCGGATACCGAAGAGATCCGCGAGGCGGTGAGCCGATACGAGGTGTTTGGCGTCCCAACGATTGTTTTCCTGGATCAGGAAGGCCGGGAAGTTTCCACCCTTCGCATGAATGGTTTCGTTTCTCCGGAAGAATTCGTGAGCTCGGTTCGTGCTTCCAGGTTGGGAAACATCGTGGGGAATGTGGACTCCGCTGGGGCTGAGCACAAAACGTCATGACGCCGAACGGGGCACGAGGGATGCCGTCGTTTGTCGTTTCCAGGGCCGCTACCGTTTCCCGTTCCCCGTTCCCCGTTTCTTTGATACAATACAGCCATTCACGCATGTTTGAACCCCTGAGAAATGGCTAAATGAAAATTCTCCAGCGTTATGTCCTTAAGGAACTCCTTTTACCGTGTCTCCTTTGCTTCACGGTCCTAAGCTTTATTTTTATGGCCGCCAATTTAGTCAAGATGGCCGACATGATCATCGGGCGAGGCGTACCGTTCAGTCAGACTCTTTATATCCTCATGCTCGTGTTTCCTACCGCTGTGAGCTGGGCCGCGCCGATGAGTCTTCTTACGGGTGTTTTGATCGTGTTCGGGAGTTTTTCCCAGCACAATGAGTTTCGCGCCATGAAAGCCTCCGGGGTTCATCCTCTGAGGTTCATGATGCCGCCGCTACTCCTGGGGCTTGCGCTCAGCATGGTCATGTTTGTTTTTAATGACCAAGTCGGCCCTGCGGCTCGATTTGAACTTCGCAAAGCCACCAAGAAAATGATCATGCAGCATCCGATGGCGTTGATCGAGCCGGGCCGTTTCGTGAAGATCAGTTCCAACATTCTTTTTCTCGCGAAACGAGTCAATGGCAATGAGATGAAAGACATCGTGGCTCATGAGGGCGTGGATTCTGAAAATCCCGTCAGAACGATCGTCGCGGAAAGCGGGAAGATCGTCATGGACTCGAACACCGGACAGCTTGAGATCCAGCTTTTTAACGGGAGCGTCTCAGAGTCTCAGGACAAGGGGATCCAATCCGTTCAGTTTACGACATACAAATTCCCGACGATGAACGAAGACGATATCCGTAATATGGGCAAAAAGAAAAAGGATATGAATTTAGCGGAGCTCCTGGTGGAGATCACGGATGTTTTGGCGGGCCTATCCGGAAATATCAATAAGAAGGATCTCCGTTTGCTTTGGGTTACTTTCCATCAGAGGATCGCTTTCTCATTCGCATCTCTTGTGTTTATGTTCATCGGAATCCCGATCGCGGTGATCGTCAAGCGGGGGGAAGTGGTGGTAAGTTTTGGGATCTCGATGGCGGCCATGGGGCTTTATTACATTCTCTTCGCGATTGCCCAGAGCCTCGCGTCACGCGGTGGCCTGTCGCCCGTGATCAGTCTATGGCTCCCGAACATCATTCTGATCGGGGTCGGGATAGTCTTTCTCCGCAAAGCCATTCTTTCCTAGCGGTTCGACCTCAGTGGAATTGGTGGTTACCAATCCCACTGATTGCTCACCCCAGTACCGAGCCATCCCCTAAAAATCAATGAAGTCGAGGTGCTAGCATTTTATCTTCAAATAATTCTTTACCCGCGCCTTCCATCCCCCCAGGCGTTTGGAACAGTCTTTTTCGGGAGGAGCATTCTTGACCCTGTTCTCAAGAACCTTTTTTGCGGCCCGGACAAATTCTTCTAAGGCCGCCTCTTTTTTTTCGGGCGTTCGCATTTCCTCCAGAACCTGAAGCAATCCCCATCCTTGTCCTTGGGATCTTTCCGTCTCAAGGATGCCTTCGCCTTTAAAATTCACATAATCGATCAGAGCGAACATTCCCTTGGGGTCATTCTCGATCTCATTAAATTTCAGTTCGATCTCGGGGCGTTTTCCCTCCGGGATCGCCGCCAACATCCGGGGGAGGATCCCTTTGACTCTGTAGATAATGAATTGCGTTTGGAATCTTTGGGTTTGATCCAGGAAATTCTTGAGTGCGGTCATGCGTTCACTTGAGAGGTCGCTTAAGAACTCCTCACGGTTTTGCCACGGAGCCTCCCGAGTCGGTAAGGCCTTGATCCACGCGGGAATCTCTGTTTTCTGAGCCTCCAGAAAGGAGAGAAATTCCGGGAATAGGGCCCGGTAAGGGCCTTTCTTTCCTTGTGGGTACCAGATGAAGTGCCCTAGTCCGAACGAAGGAAAATCCTCGTCGGTATTCCAGGTGACCATTCGTTCAACGCGGCCCGAACATTCATTGAAGTAGATCATCTTCTGAAGACAGCCGAGTTCGTCCGCAGTCATGGGAGTGTCCTGGGAACCCGCCCAGAGAGAAGTGGATGCGGAAAAGATGCAGAAAAAAAGAAACCCCATTGCGAATGGTTTCATGATATCCCCGGCGCCGAACCTTTTAAGAAGATGAAAATATTTTTGAATAGCGAAAGGATTTTAGACCCAATCCTTATCAATTTCAACGAAGTTAAGATTGGGACTGTACTGATTACCAGGTATTTTTTTGAAAAATCAGTAGGCCACTCTTTAACAAGAGAAATCCAAGGCAAGGATAGCTTCGGGGGCTTCGAAATGCAATCGAAGAGTCAAAAAAAGATCAGATCTTCAGGAGGCGGCAAAGATCCGCCGGGGACCGGATGAAAAAATCGGGCTGGACGGCCTCGAGTTCTTTCTCGGCCTGAAAGGGGTTGGCGGCGAGCATCGGAAAAGCGACGGAGCGGATCGAGAGGGAAGATTTTGCGCGGTTCGCGGCGAGAACGTCGTCTGGAAGATCGCCCACATAAAGAAACTTCTTTTTGGCGCCGAGGGCTTGCGCAGTTTTAAGAATGGAGAAAGGGTGCGGCTTGCGCAGGGATTCTTTTTTCTCCCGCTCTTCTTTTTTGACGTCATCCATGGTTGTCATGGCGTCAAAGAGATCACTGATCTCGAAATGTTTGAGAGCGTGGGAAGCTTCATAGAGAGGTCGACCGGTGGCGATGCCGAGCTTCAGACCGTGGCTTTTGAGTTTCTCCAGGATCGGGCGCTTGAAAATAAGTTTTTCACGATGGATGAGACCGCGTTTTTTCCAATAGCGCATTCGGTTCATCGTCACGCGGGGAAAAATGTCCTTGCCGAGGTAGACCTCTTGGAAGATACGAGCCACTTTTTCAATAGTTACGGTCGTGGGACGGCCGAAAAGAGCGGTAATGCCGGACACCCTGAGGGGTCTCTGCTTAATGCTTTTGGCGAATTTTTCGATCGCGACGGATTTTTTAAGTGCCTCGAGGGTCCTGTTCTTGACCGGAAGCGAAAGGAGATACACCAGAAGGCCGTAGCAGCAGTCCCAGTCGTCATTGAGTCCGCCCAAAAGTTTGAATTGATCCACATCCTCCGGGGTGATCAGGCTTGGGAATTTTCCTCCGGCGGAGCGGCTGAAAAAGGGGATGGGGCCATGCGTCAGATAGAGCTCGACGGTGTTACGGATGGCCTCAAGATACGATTGACGGGTATCCACGAGAACATTGTCGATGTCGAAAATAATAGCGTCCGCTTGAACCTTTTCAATCGGGGTATGCTGGATGGGTGCTTTCGAAGGAACCTTCTGTTTCATGTGTTTAGTCTACGCTGCGAAGGAGGCCCTGTAAAGAATGATTTGGGTCGAAAAAGTCTGACGCAACCGCACTTGTGCGTTCGCAGGAAGCTATGTTACTATACCCGACCTCGCATCCGGTGGAAGGAGGAATGCCCAGAATTTTAGACGGTTCAGGGCAAGTTCATTCAGACTGACGTTTTATTAAATTCTTCTTTTTGAGATCATCGTGTCGGGGTTGTTTCCGCCTCGCTGGAAGCGAGGTCGGGCAGTTGATTTTTTGCGAGGGCGCAAAGAATCAGACCTTTCACATTTTATGTCGGGGTAGCTCAGTTGGCTAGAGCGAGG
>JBAXGK010000097.1:0-7614 GCA_037139435.1 Candidatus Omnitrophota bacterium
CATAGGCCCCCGGAGTCACAAAAAGCTAGTACCCTTCCCCGAGATACAGGAATTTTCCTCCCGCGGTAAAGACCCACGGAACGACGGGAAGATAGTGTTTGCGTGCGAAACGCTGTTTCCTCAGGATCCACGGAAGCTTTTTGCGAGCCACTTCATGAATCGCCTCGAGCGGCATCTTTTGTGGAACCCGGACGATCAGATTGGCATCGGGTGTGATTTGCAGCCCTACCGTCCTACGCCTCGAACGGATGATCTGATCGATTTTAATCTCTGACATGAACGGCTAACCACACTGTTTTTTTCTTGGGATGGGTCCAGGTCACGCGATGGCGAGCATTACCCGGAATGAACACATAGTCCCCCGCCCTCAGTCCAAGTTTCTTTCGAGCTCCCTTGAAGAGAAGATGCGCATGGCCACGCAGAACGATCACCCACTCCGCCGTTTTCGCGCAAAGCCACTTCCCTTGCGGCGTTGCTTGTCCGAGAGAAACGATCCTCTCGAACTTAAAATCCCTTCCTTTTCGAAGCACCTGGAGCATCTCTTGCTTCTTGGCGGCGGGAAGCCCTGAGAAAATGTTACGCTTCGTGATCTTTGACATAGAATTAAGAAGGGGGCGTGAAGGGTTCCGGAAACCCATTGAAAGTGTCAGGATTAGCCATTGTCCCCGATACCTTTCTAAGAACGCAGAAAAGGGCGTGGGGGTTGGGTTGGCGGACCCCCTTGAAGAAGCCCGCGCGAATGTTCAAAATCTCAAGAGCGGGAGTGAAGGACCGGTGGATCTCTTCCTCGGATATCCGGTAGGGGCCTTCTCCGGGCGACTCCTTGTCACTGAAACATTTCAGAAAAAGATAGCCGCCTTTTCTGAGAAGACCCTCGACGTTTTGAACATAAGCGGCCCTTTTTTCGGCAGGAAAAACGTGGAAGATCCCGCGGTCGAAAATAATATCGAACGGACCTTTTAGCCCGGTCGCAAGGATGTCATCTTTCACAAAACGGATGCTTGAACCCTTTTTCTTGGACCGGACCTCCGCTTTCCGGATCGCAGACCCGGAAATATCGCTCGCGACAACGTCGAATCCAAGCTCGGCCAACGCGATGGCTTGAGTCCCCGGACCCGTGCCAAGGTCCAAAACGTGTCCGGAACAGATCTTGAGATTTCTTAAGGCCTCGGAAAAATCATGGTCCAGCTCCGGCGTGAACCAGGGCATCTTCTCGACGTCCTGTTCGCGGTAAAGCGCCTCCCAATCAGAGATCTTTTGTTCGGTCATTTTTATGTCCTCAGAACGGTGTCGGGTACCGTTCTATTTACCTGGAAAACATCGTTTGCGCCCTTCAATAATGAGGGCAACACCCGCCAGAAAGAACGACAGAAACCCCAGGAATGAGAAAACCATGCTGGGCAAGGTCCCCACCCAGAACGCGCAGAGGATCAGAAGAATCCCGGGGAGAAAATAACTCCAAAGATATTTTTTCACCCCGTTAGAGATCGGTAGACTCATATTTCAGATTTCTTTGGAGTATTTAAGATTGAAATGCTCATGATAAGTTTTTCATCATTCTCGGAAGCGCCCTTAAAGCGCTTCCTATCTCTAACGGGGTTCATGGCGGGGATATTCTCGCAGAATCGATGAAAGACAGCAAGGGGTACAGCGGAAGGCATGCGGCGAATAAAACAACATCTCGGGCCTTGCACCGTACGCCGTACTCCTTTCGCCTCACGCGTTGAGCTTTCTTGATTTGAGCGACATTCCAATGTACCATCCTCGTCTAAGATTTTGTTTTATAATGGTGACGAGGAGACGGACGGAAATGGTACAAGTTTTTTGGGACGCGCTCAAAGAAACCCTTGGGATGATGCCATGGCTTTTGGGCATCTATATCGCGCTCGAGATCTTTGAGAATAAGTCGGAATCTTTCATCGGAGAAAAGATCAGTCACAAAATGGGCGCAGCGCCACTTTTGGGCGCTCTTTTGGGCTGCATGCCTCAGTGCGGCTTCTCGGTAATCGCGGCCACGCTTTATACCCGCAGATGCATCTCGATGGGGACGCTCCTCGCTGTTTTCATTTCAACCTCGGATGAGGCGATCCCGGTTATCCTCGCCCAGCACGACAAAGCCCCCTTAGTCCTTTGGCTTCTGCTCGTGAAAGTGAGCCTCGCGACAATCGCCGGATATACGATCGATCTTATTTTTAAAAAAGATACCTCCAAAGAGCCCCATTCTCCCCACGCCCCCGTGGTCCCTGAAGGAGGACACCGCCACTGCGACTGCCATGCCCATGGCTTGGAAATCCCCCGTTGGAAAACATTTTTCCTCTTTCCGTTAAAACACACGCTGAAAGTTTCATTTTTTGTTCTCGCGGTCTCACTTGCGATCGGCTTTCTGCTTGCAAAGTTTGGCGAGGCTGGACTGAAGAACATCTTTTTCGCAGGAACTTTTTTCCAACCTCTGATCGCGGTTCTCGTGGGGCTTATTCCGAATTGCGCGGCCTCCGTCGCGATCACTGAAGTCTATCTTAAAGGCGCGATCACCTTCGGCTCAGCCATTGCCGGTCTTTCGGCAAGTGGCGGCTTAGGCATGCTGGTCCTTTTGAAAGAAAACAAAGACCGCAAGGAAACTGCGCTCATCATCGGCCTCCTCGTCCTCATCAGTCTCACGGCCGGAATTTTGCTGAATCTTTTCTTGTAGCGTACCCGAATGCCTTGCCCGCGCCTCTCACACGATCAGTCCCAATATATTTTTTGCTAAAATCCGCAATTGCTCTTAGAATGCGCTGTGTTTTTACAGATCATCTCCCTCCTGAGGGGAATCCATTTAAAAAGAGACTTTGAATCCTGTGAATTTCTGGGCAAATCTTTTCTATAAATATCGCCGAGGATGGAAGGCCGTCAAGATGTACCTCATTCTTGCGGGTCCTGGCATCATTGTCATGATCGCCGATAATGATGCCGGTGGGATCACGACCTACGCCGCCACAGGCGCCAAATACGGCTATCATCTCCTCTGGTTCCTTGTCCTTCTCGGCCCGATTGCTTATTACATCCAGGAAATGACCGTAAGACTTGGAGCCGTCACAAAGCGCGGGCACGCGGAATCGATTTTCTACGCCTTCGGCTCTTTCTGGGGCTGGTTCGCGTTGCTTGATCTTGTCTTGATCGACTGGCTTACTCTTGTTACAGAATTTATCGGTATGACCGCGGCCATGAGCATTTTTCATGTCCCACCCTGGATCACGGTCTCAGTGGTTTCCATCGTAATGGCGCTCATGGTCCTTCAGGGGCGCTATTGGACCTGGGAAAAGATCGCCATGCTCTTTTGCGCCGTGAATCTTGTCTATATTCCTGCCGCCTTCATGGTCCATCCTTCTGTTCCGGAGGTTCTCAAGAATTCTATTATTCCTCACTTTCCCCCGGGAGGTTTTACCAACGATCTCTTTTTTCTGCTCATGGCAAATATCGGGACCACGATCGCACCCTGGATGATCTTTTTCCAGCAAAGCGCCGTGGTCGACAAGGGTATGGGAGAGAAAGATATCGGCATGGGGAAATTGGATACGGCCCTGGGCTCCTTATTTACGATCCTCATTGCCGTGTTTGTGATCATCGTGACAGGCACGGTACTTCGCGGCATGAACATCGATAGCGCCGCTCAAGCGGCTATTGAGCTCATGAAGACCAACCAATACCTCGGAACGTTCCTGGCGATCGGCCTGTTTGACGCCGGATTCCTTGGCGCCATCTGTATCTCGCTGGCGACTTCCTGGGCTTTCGGCGAAGTGTTTGGCTGGGCGCATTCCCTGAACAAGAATGTCAAAGAAGCGCCCTGGTTCTACGCTTTTTATTTCTTCGCCATTTTGACAGCGGGCATCGTGGTGCTGATCCCGAAAGCACCGCTTGTTTTGATCACTCTTTTCGTCCAGGTCGTTGCCGTGACCCTGCTTTCGGCCACGCTGGTATTTCTGCTCATTCTTCTGAACGATGAAGCGTCGATGGGAAAATATAAGAATACCTTGTGGCAGAATATCGTTAATATTACGATTGTAACGGCGATCATTGTCTTATCGACCGCCTACGGGATCAGCACCTTGTTCCCTAACCTTTTTATGGGCTCTTAACTCGAGGACCTCTATGGGATCATTTATTTATGAAATTTTTGTCAAGGGACTCAAGAAATTCTTCGCAGACACAGTCTCTCAAGTCCGGGAGATCAACAGGAAATATGCCGTACCCCAGATCAAGACCACGGCGTGGACCCACTTCGCGCTTATTTCGTTGGGGGTTTACCTCGCGGTACTGCTTCTTCTTTTAGCCTATAAATTCATCACGCTTTTAAAATAGATCGACGAGAAAATGAACAAAGATATCCAGAACACAAGCGATCTTGAGCAGGTCTATTTCTTAAGTGAGATCGTCGGCGCCAAAGTCTACTGGGGAGATCGGAAGATCGGCCGCCTCACAGATTTTGTTATTGTGGACAAAGACAAGATCGCCGAGGTCACTCACTTTTACATCTCCCGTTCGTTCGGCGATCCCTCCCTCCTGATCCCGTGGGAGAAGATCGAATCCATCACTTATAAGAGCATCAAAGTGGACATTGAGGATCTGAAAAACTATGAAGCACCCCCGCCTGAAAGCGCCATTCTCCTGAAAGATTACATCCTGGATAAAAAGGTTCTGGATATCGAGGATCGCGAAGTTGAGGTGGTCTATGACGTCCGGATGGTGATCCGAAACAAAAAGTTCTACATCAGCGGTGTGGACCTGAGTCGCTATGGTTTTCTCCGGAGGATTGGACTGAAAGGATTTGCCAATTTTATCCATAGTCTTGCCTTCTCAATCGGCGCGCGGAGTCTTTACTCGGAAAGAATGAAGGGGTTTGCCAATTTCCTCTACGGCCTTGCCAACAAGGTTAAAGACCGGACGCTGCCCTGGACCTATATCCAACCCCTGGAACAGATCAGTAGCTTCAAGGGGGATGTGAAGTTGAAAGTCCTTAAGGAAAAACTTTCCGAAATGCCTCCAGTGGACCTTGCGGATATTCTGGAGGAACTGGATCACGAACAACGCGTGACCCTCTTCGACCAGTTAGATCCGGAACATGCCTCGGACACCCTCGAGGAGATCGACCCGAACGTGCAAAGAGCTTTGGTCTCGTCGATCAAGAAAGAAAAAGCGGCTCAGCTTATCAATGACATGACGCCGGGACAGGCCGCGGACATTTTGTCCGTCCTCCCCTGGTCAGAGGCCAACGTTATCCTGAAATTGCTTGTTCGCGAGCATGCGACGAAGATCAAAGCTATTTTGGAACGGCAGGATGAAAAGGCGGTGAACTATGCCACCCTAGATATCCTGAAATTTCCGCCAGAAAAAACGGCGGCTCAAGCCCGAAAAGATTTTCAAACATTGGCGCGCGGAAAAAATGCGGTCCTCTATCTCTATGTCATCAATGATCAGGACCAATTGCTCGGCATTATCCAGCTCCAAGAGTTGTTGATGGCCGAAGACCCCACGCCTTTAAAAGACATCATGAACGATCAGGTCGTCTCCCTAAACTCCGAGAGCACGATTAAAGAGGCCTCGGCCATGTTCGCCCGCTACCATTTCCTGGCACTTCCGATCCTCGATGTGCAAAAAAAGATCCTGGGGGTCGTTCTCTACCGGGACGTCATGACCCTCAAACATCGCTTCGTCGACTAAAGCTCTGTCTTTCTTGCGACCTTTCTGCCGCCCGCATCTTTCGCCAAAACGCCTCGCTTTAATCCCTTCCCCGTTCATTCCATTTGAGCTACAATCCTCTTCGTCAGTCACTTCCCTTAGGAGAATTTATGGATTGGAAAATATTTTTAGCGACCCTAAGCGCCATTTTCTTCGCAGAGCTTGCGGACAAGACCCAGCTCGTAGGGATTACCATGGCTTCCAAGACCGGGAAACCGCTTCCCGTATTCTTGGGTTCGATTGCAGGCTATGCTCTGGTGACGCTGATCTCAGTCATTCTTGGAACTCTCTTGGCAAAATACGTGAAGCCGGAGTTTATACGTTATGGTGGCGCGACAGCGTTCGTTGTCATCGGAATGTTGATGTTCTTTAATAAGCTGTAATGTCCGACAGGACGTCATCCCCGAAAGGCTTGCCCGGGGATTCATAAAACAAAGCTAGATTCCCGCTGAAAGCGGGGATGACAAAACAAAAAGGAGTATTCCATGGCCAAGAAAGCGAAAAAAGTAGCAAAGAAGACGACCAAAAAAGCCGCAAAGAAATCCTGCTGCTGCCGTTAATACATTCCCAAGCTACGGGGTTGGACTCATTTCAACCTCGTAGCTTGAAATGGTTTTCATCCAAATCCATGACAAACTCCCCTTTCACGCAATGCCCGATCCTCTTCGAAGACGCGGATCTGATCGTCGTCAACAAGCCCGAGGGGGTGCTCTCGCATCCAAATCCGGGGGCCAAAAATTCTGCCTCCGCATTCGAAGGTCCTTATGATTTGGGTGACCGGAAGTTTCAAACACCCCAAGGCCCGGTATGGCTCATCCATCGCCTGGATCAAGACACCTCAGGAGCGCTCCTTGCTGCAAAGAACAAGAAAAGCGTCGCGGCCTGCCGAAAGGCTTTTGAGGAACGAGCGGTCAAGAAAAGCTACATCGCCCTTGTTTCAAGACGTCCCATGCCGGCCCACGGGATATGGCGCGACACGCTCATGGAGCAGCGGTCTTCCAGCGGTATTCGTTCAGCGATCAATTATGCGGGAAGGCCCAATGCTTTTTTGAATTACAAAATGAAAGAAAATTTTCCGAAATTTAATTTATCACTTCTGGAGATCGAACTTTTGACCGGAAAAACTCACCAGATCCGCGTGCAATCTGCCTATCGAGGACACCCCGTGGCAGGCGACCGGCTCTACGGAAATTTCACTCTCAACAGAGAATTGAAGTCGGCTCTTGATCTCCACAGGATGTTCCTTCACGCCTGGCGACTAAGTTTCCCACATCCCACGCTTGGAAAGAATCTTACGATTGAAGCCCCGTTGCCGGAGGATTTGGAACAATGTCTTGCCCGAGTCGGCAACGCCCAACGCACAACGCGCAACGAAAAGCACAAGCGTTGAGCGTAGAACGTTGCGCTTTGCGCGCTTTTTTATGAAGGTCCTGCTTTTACAGCCACCGGTAGAGGATTTCTATAATACGGACATCCGTCTCCAGCCGATCGGTCTGGCGTATCTCAAAGCCACAGCAAAAAAACATACCCCTGAGATCCAGGTCATAATCAAAGATTACCACCACGGTTGGGGCCGAAGAACGATCCCTCTTCCGCGAGAGCTCGCCTATTTAAGAGATTATTATTCCAAGGACGACAAAAGTCCTTTTTCAACCTTCCATCATTATTATCACTTCGGCGCGGATTTTGACAAAATCGCTCACGAAATCGCCAGAGAGAAACCTGATCTTGTGGGCATCGCCTCTCTTTTCGCTCCTTACCACCGCGAAGTCCTGCGCTGCGCCGAAGCGATCAAAAAACTCGTTTCTGTTCCCATTCTCCTTGGGGGCGCTCAAGTTTCCGCCATGCCCGGAACCATGCTTGCGCATCCGGCTATCGACTTCGTCATTCAGGGGGAGG
>JBAXGK010000098.1:0-7548 GCA_037139435.1 Candidatus Omnitrophota bacterium
CCGGGAATCTTCCTGCGGGTGCGGTTCATCTTTCTGCGATCTTTCCTGAAAATCGTGAAATAAGGCAGCGGAGTAAAGAGCTTGAGCCAGTCGTTCTCGCCTTGGAAGACGGGAATGTCAAGGTGGCCCGGGCGATCATAACGCGTTTGATAGAAGGTTGGATGAGCGGGGCGGTCAGCGTTGTTCATCCTAAAAAACTTCCGCAATTGGAACAATTCATCAGAGAACTTTTAGGGATCGGTCTTTTAGATCAAGCTACGGTGGATTCCTTGGTGGTGAAGATCCAAGAGGAGAATGAGAGCCTCAAGAGCACAACCCAACGTATTTCCATTCCCGGTCAAGCCTGGCGCGCCGAGATTCGGCTCCAGCTGACAACGGAAACAAAATTCACGGAAATTCTGGAGGTTCTATCCGGAGTCATTACCGATCGGACATCCCGGAAGGCGGCGGCGAATCAATTAGCGGCGGCATTGCGGACGGGGAAAATAGGATCGTTTGAAGATATCCAGGCGATCGTGGGGCCGAGCGTGTCCGAGGATAAACTTAAAACCATTTTTAAGCTCCCGGGTTCCTTGTCCCGTGCTCCGCCCGTAAAGGTTCAAAAGCTCCCTAAAATTAATCGCGCTTTCTTAGCGCTTGCGGCCGTTGGAATTACAGCTCTTCTGGCCGTATTTGTTATTCCGTGGCTGCGCATCGATCGAGTTTATCGTTCTCTCGTGGAGCTTCGCCAGGAAGTGGAGTTGAAAGCTCCTCCGTTGCCCTACTCGATGGCCGAACATTATTCCCTTGAGTGGCACGGTGTTCCGATGGACGTGATCGCGGGCCAACATGGAACATCGAAGGCGGCGAATGAACTGCTTATGCTCAGCAAAAGGATTCTCGGCGAGAGGGAAGGCTGGATTCTCGTGGTCGAGGGCTTGCCCGATTGGCGAAAGGCCGGCAAAGAGATCCTGGTTTCAGATCTTGCGATTGCCGACAAGATGAGTCGTGATTTAAATATACCCGTCGAAGATGTGGTTCCTCTCCAAGGCGATCTGGAGGTTCTTAAGCTCCTTACGGAAAGAACGGGCCTTTCAAAAACAGAAATTCTTGCGGCGACTCTGTTCCCACAATTTCATGACCATTGCAGCATGATGGTTAAAGCCCTTATCGCCCGCGGTGTCCGGGCTGACCAGGAACCGCCCTTTGAAACATTTCTTAATTCTTTTCTCCCGTCAGCCAGCATTATCTATGGAATCCCGGAGAAAGAAGTAAGGACGCTTCTCATGAAAACCGCGAGGGAAATTTCCGGTTCTCAAGTAGCCGCGGAAAAATTTCATGCGCGGACGGTTACCTTGCGGGGTGAAATGCTCAAAGCTCGCAACGAGGTGGCCTCAAAACGTCTTGAGGCTCTTGTGGGAAAATATCCCGGGAAGAAATTCCTGGTGATGCTGGGCGCCAATCATATGACGATCCTGGGGCTCGATAACGAAATGTTCCTCCGGGGGATCCAATCGGTCAGCCTCGAGGACCTTCAGTGGCTCGGAGGCGTTATTTTCCAGAAGCCACGCTCAGAAATTCGCGATAAGGCGAATTCGCGTGAAACGGCTGTGAAAATTGAGACGACTCCCTATAAATGGCTTTGGATGTGGGGCGAGGCGGGGCAACTGCATATGGCGCTGCCAGGAGTCGGGGCTTCTCCCATCGATCTTAGCCAGCATCCAAGGCCAGACAAAGCAATTGCCGTGAGATTAAGTGTTTTCTCAGAAATCCCTGCGGTGGCGCTGGAAGATGTTCTAAAAATTCAAGCGGCGAGAGCGATACCCGCATCGGAAAAAAACAAACGGATTGTTTTTATCCCCAAAACCCAAAAATCTGTGGAGGCGAAAGATTACGAAAACTGGCAAAGGGTTGTGATCAGCGAGGATGCCGTGAAAGTTGCAAGGAATCTCGGGAAGGCCGTTGAAGTTTTTGTGAAATCCCGTTCAGAGCAGCGCGGGGCGGCTGATTACAAGCCGCTGGATCCTGTCACCCTTAAGAAGATGACAGATTTTATGGCATTGATCCAGAGGCCGGAGACTGCTGGGATCCATCTTGGACTTTTCTTGAGCGGCGTAGAAATGATGGACAGAGAGCCGTCCGTTATTTTGGAGTCGATACGGGACGGAGACGTTGAGAAAGCGAAAAGGAATACGCGATCCATGGTGGAACGTTTGGCCCAGTGGAATGCTGTGGCCCCCCGGCACTTCGAACGGCTCAGGCTTCTTGCGGAAAAACTGGCAGGAATGGGATTGCTTGATCCGAAATATCTTAAGACCCTGCAAGAGGAGCTCCGAGAAAAAGAAAAGAAATCCAGAATAAAATCGAGTCTCTCCGAGACCCAGCTCATTCCTATTATCCCGGAAGGATCCTCGACTGCCGATCAAGGCTTAATTCGTTCGGAAGTGTCGGGTGAACCGCAGAAAAATGCGGCAGTTGCCGGAAACGGAGTGATCACGCTTGAAAGATTTTCACTTGGATTAAGCTTCCTTTTCAAACGAGGGGGAGAACCCATCGGAAAAATCGATTTTCTTGGCTCGGTGAATTTCAACAAGGAAGCGGAACAAATCGCGACCCTTTTGAGTGCGAGCGGGGTGCCGGTCGAATCAAATGGCGAGAGCCTTTACTTTCATTTCGAGGGCTCCTCGCAACAGGACCGACGAGTTTTTGCGGGCGATTTTACAGGGCTCCAACAAATCCTCGCAGATCTCCCAGGTTCGATCCGTCCAGAATCTCAAAACGGAGAAGGAAAGGCCCAAGCTACGCGCTCGGAAGCACGCAAGAAACAACCCGCTTCGCAATCTCCTGACGCCCGCAAGACAGTTTCTTCCGAGCCTGCCGAGACAACGCCTGAAAGGAAAGGCATGGTCGGGACAGTATCGGGTTCTCGCTCTGTCAAAGGGAACATTGTATTCCTGTCGCCTCAAATCCATGAACTCGAGTGGAATATTGATGCTTCAGCTATCCCGCTTTCTTTACCCCAGTATGAATACTGGATGGCGCAGATCCGGCAGGTGCTTTCTTTGTCAATGAATCCGGAAGAAGCCAAGGCTTTTATCAATGAAATGAGTTTGAATACTCAAGAAAAAAAGATCACGAACGTTTTTGAGCGCATTCATAAGTTATCCATTAACCGGAAAACGGGAAAACGAGCTGAAGATTTAAGACGCGAGATCCAGACGCTCTACGGGTATCTGGATCTTCTCCCGTACATTTCTTTTCCCCAAGTGCAAAAACAGTCTCTTTTGAAAGCCCTGGAAAATTTTGAGAGCGAAGAGCAGGCGTGGCGCGACAAAGAAATCCTCGACGCTTTTCAACGCTTCCGAAAAGAATTGCCTCAGAAGCGCCCCGAAGTTTCGGCCCGTTGGCTGCTTAGCGTGCTTGTTGATTTGTCAGGTTCGGTGAGGGATCCATCCTTTAATGAGACTTTGAAATCACTCACCGTTCTTGAGGGACAACAACTTTTTTCCGATAGTGCCATGGTCCTTTGGGATCGGCTGCTTGAAAAAACGATAAATTCCGAGACTCTTCTTCATGACGAGCATGTCCGACAGGTCCTGGAACAGTTTTTTGAAGCGAAGATCGATGAAAATCAAGGCAACGTTGTGGGGCCCATCAAAGCCATTCGGTCCCGGTTAACCCAAACGGAGGATAAAGGCAGTGTTTGCCATCCCATCGCGGCCGTGATCAATGCGTTCGAATTTGATCTTAACCAGGGGGGGGCTTCCGGGACAACAGGGGAGAAGCTACGACGGGAGTTGTTGTCGCGTCTCAAACAGTCAGGGAGGATCATCAAAGCCGTCGAATTTATTCGTCAACAGGCTCAATCCGACCCGCAGAATTTTGAGATACAGATAGAGTATTTAAAAGAGTCTGCGTTGCAGTTGCAAAAACAGCAGGACATGGAATTCCAGACATTAAAAGGAAGACACGAGGCCTGGGAGTCGATCAAAAATAAACTTTCACAAGATGAAAAAACGCTGGAGGAATATCAGGCTCGAAAAGGACATGAAATACCGGTTCCCCGGGACCATGAAGAAGCGCTCGTGCGTGAGATCGAAACCGGACGGGAGTATCTAAAAGAGCACGAAATGCTCCCTGGGGCGCGGAACCGCTTTGAAACCTTCAAAACGATGTTCGGGATCGAGGCGGATACATGGATCAATTCCACGATGGAAAGCCAACGGGATTCCAAAATTCAATTAGCACGAAGCCGAGGAGGAACGCTTTTTGATAGCGGCTTTTTCGAAGCGATGCAAACGATTGCTACGTTGTCCCAGCAGATCTCCCCCCTGAGGGCATCGCTGGAATCTCTTGAAAAGGACGAAAGCGAAGAAGCAAAAAAACAGAGGCTGAGGATACCTTTCAAAATAAAAAATTTAGAAGGCCGGATCGATATCGCCAACTCGGTGATTCGGCAGATCATGCTTGCGGTGACCTTGGTCGAGCGTGAACAGCAAAAGCCCGGCAAGAAGAGCGAAGACAACAAGCTGGTTCAGGCATCTCAACCCGCATCCTTGAAACAGACTCCGAGGATCCTGGTGGTGCGGGAGGCGGTTAGCGAAGATCAGATTGAAGCTGAACGCAACAAGTATGGAGGAGAAGTTACCGCGATCGTGGCCACGATGGGTGATAAGACAACGCATTGGGTTCAAATGGTGCGCGGCCGGCCTAATCCCCCCACGATCATTTTTTTAAGCGAAAAAAAGTTTAAGGTCTTTTTGGATGCATTGAAAGAAGGCCAGGATGCCTTGGTGTTGTTGCGGGAAGGCGGGGAGGCTGTGTTTGTACCAGACCCCGATGCTGTTCTTTTGAAAGGATTAGAAGGAAAACAGAAGGATGAAGAACGACTTTCCCGGGGCGAAGTTTTGCTTTCCGACCAGACCTCCCACGTTCCTGCGCTTCTGACGTTGGATACGAGGTTGCCCAATATTCCCAAGGAGATAAGGACGAAAGGGGCAGGTCTTATCCGCACCGATGTGATGAGCCATGAGATGAAGCGTGAATTCCGTGGAATCACAGAAAGCATCGCTAGTCAGCAGTTCAATTTTGAGGCATGGTGGAATTATTTTTCTAAATTTCCGTTCGCGTCAGTCCAATATCAAAAAGATATTGATAAGCTCCAGCAGGATCTGATCGGGACCATTTCGGATAAGGAAGTCGTCCACTTGCAGACATTCCTTGCTCAAATGCGAGCGGCCTATGGGGAGATTCTCCAGTCACCTTTTTTTCGAGGGAAACCGGTTTCGTTCCGGACTATGGATATTGCCGATGACAGCAAAACAAGAGACCTTTTGGAGATCATCGATGCGGCTCACAAAAGAAATCCCGAGGGGAGGCTTATCAAAGATGCGGGAAAGCCTGTGACGGGATTCAATTTCTACCGGAATACCGCTATCGGAAAATTAGTCCTGACTTTTCAGATGGCGGCCCTTCTTCAGGAGCAATATCAGATTTTGGTGTCAGATCCGGAGCACAAAGAAAATGCGCCGATATTAGCCATTTTGTTTCCTATGGTGGATTCCGTAGGTCAGCTGGATTTCATCCAAAAAGAAATATTGCCCGTTGCCGAAAAATTAGCGGTTTGGAACCTTGTGACAGAAAGGACCCCCAAGGCGTTCCGGAGGACCCATAAGAAAATAGCCCAAGTCGTGCAACAGACCCGTTTTGGCTCCATGGTGGAAATGAGGTCCCTGCTTCAGAACCCCTCGAAGCGCAAAGAGATTATCGAACATCCTTTCGTAAGCTTTTTCAATTTTGGGACGAACGATCTTGCACAGCAATTTTGGTCCGCAGAGATCGGAGCGGCCATCAGACGCGACGATCCCGAAAGCGGCTATTTCTTTTCAAGATTGCATCCGAAATTCGTTAGTGAAATGAACGATTTTGTTCAGGACCTTGATGCCTATAACAGTACGCATCTCGGAAACGGAAAAGAAGTTCGCGTCTGTGGGGTGCAGGCGTCGAATGATGAAGCTATGGAACTTTTTGAAAAGTGGAGGCGCCAAGGAACACCGGTGTCCGTCAGCGTTTCTCCGGACGATATCCCCCGGGTCCGACATGTCGCGGCCCGCATGGCGCAAGTGGACGACAAAGAACTGGATGCCGTGTTCGACAAATGGGACCCCAAAGACCGGGGGCTCGAGAGTCGGACGAAGAATCTTGCTGCTCGCTGGTTACAGCCCTCCCGTGGATTTCTGAACCAAGCCCAGGCTTGGCAAGAACGTTATCAGCAATCCGGTTTTTATTATGAATTCTACCGAGCGGATATTGATCCGCTGAACGGGATCGGCAGCATCGCGGAATTCGATCAGATCAAAGCCCTCTTTCCATGGCTCGTTCAAGCGCCTTGGAACGCGCTCCGGCAGCGCAAGTTTCCGGACGCGAAGCTCACGGCGGGGGCTACGATGAAACCCGCGGATCTTTCGGCGACACTTCAGGCTCTTCGTCAGGCGGGTTTTTTGTTCGATCAGGAAAAGACCGAGTTGGAGCAGGCGTATAAGTTCTTGTCCAATGTTCAAACGCTTTTTTCCTCGTTGAAAGTGAAATACCCGGATCGGTTCAAAGGGGTTCTTCATCCAGAGAACCTGGATGAGTTTTTAAAAGAATACGAGCGTGTTTTTCAAAAAGAGACGGCGTGGCTTCCGCCGCTTGGGGACCAACCTTCCGCGGATATGGGGCAGCGTCGTCAGGAAGAGTTTTATATCGAGTATTATCGTCATGCCAGCAATGTGTTCAATACGGCCATCCGCATCATGCATGAAGGGTATGTGGAATTATTTCCTCCCGATTATAGGCATGTCCGCAGGGTTTTCGATCTGCAGACGGAAAAAGGTAGTTTCCAAATAGAAGAGCAATGGCGCCACGGCGTCATGTTTGAGCGTGATGCGGGCTTTATTATGGAGAGGGTCAATGAGCTTTCGATCCCGCAGAATTGTTCGAATCTTTCCGAGATACTGATTGCCAGGCCCGAGCTGATCCTGGAAATATTCAAAGCGACCGCCGAACCGGGCCGGACAAGACCGCTTCGCATCAGTTATGAATTACAAAGGAATCTTGTGGATGCTATCGACAGGCTTCCGAGGTTTGAGGACCTCTCCGACGCCCAGCAACAAGCGGTCCATAAAGCCTTTCAAGAACTCTTGATGATCCCCACGGATATTTCCTATGCCATGTGGCGGTTGCATCGGTTCGGTTTTCTGGAAAAATATTTTCCCGCCTATGCCAACGTGCGGAGCTCCTTTTCGGGAGGGGATCAGCGGTATTCGGTCCATATGCAGGTTCTCCGGGCTTTTGATTTTATGGAAAAAGCGCCAATGTCTCCCGATTTTGTCACTTCCTCAGTCGCTTCCACGGTGAAGGGTATCCGTGGCCGGGACACGAAAGAACTTTTAGCGACCGTGAGATTGGCGACCTTGATCGACGGTATATCACGGGTCCGTTTTAAAGAGGTCAATCCGCCTTCCCGGCAAAATATCAGCGAGCTTGTTCATGAGGTTTTGAGAGGGAGAGGTATTCCCGCCGACTGGG
>JBAXGK010000099.1:0-7516 GCA_037139435.1 Candidatus Omnitrophota bacterium
CCCATTACGAGTCAACCATGATCCTCATGGTAAGGTTTTAATATGAGTCAACTGGCCCTGTGGCCGTCATTCCCGTTCCTTTAAAAGGGCCTAGCCTGTGCTGACCTGGAAGTTGTCAAATTCTGCGGAACTATTAGTCCATGTGCGCAGGCCGACCTGGCCGTTGGCATAGACATTATTTGTCCCGGTGAGCACTTGCTGTCCATCGATAGACGCCGTAAAAGTGTCCCCTTGGACGGCAATAGTGATATGGCGCTCCGTATTTAACCATTGAAAACCCTGAGGCGCCGCCGCCACCGCAAACGGGTTAAATTCATGCCCCCCCGTCCACTGACGCATGATAAATGTGCCTCCAAGCCACACAGAATCATACTGGAAGCTATATCCGCTCAAATTCGATGGGTCTGTGATGCGGAAGAACACGGCATAACCACTTCCTTGAGTTAACGTGGCATTCGTATCGATCGTGTAGTCGCTCCATGATGCGTCGCCAGTAAAAGTACGACCTTGGGCTCCGGACAAAACATACTCTCCGTTTTGAACGATGGCAGTCCCCATCGTGGTTGTCCATCCCGTTGCGGTACCGGAATTGAAATCACTGAAGCTAAGAAGGGTGGCGCTCGCTGACAAGAACGATCCAGTGATAGGATCATAAGTATAAGTATCGCCGGTTGGACCTTGGTAGCTCAAAGAGGAAGCTTTGCCCCAGCTCGAAGTGACCCCTCCCTGGGCAAGAATCGTGTCAAAGCAAGCATTCGGGACAGAGCAGGCCGCAAAGCTGGCGCTATCCAGCGTCGCGGGATACGCTCTATTTGCCGCGAGGTAAGTGAGAATTCCAGAACGAACGGCGCCGACCACACCTTTTTCGGCAGCGGTAACAGCCTCTGCTTTGAGATTATAATAGAATGGAATTGCTGTGGCGGACAGAAGGCCCAAGAGAACTATGACCATGACCAGCTCGATCAACGTAAAACCCTTCTTGATATTCTCACCTCTTTCGCTCATTACAGAATTATCTTAGGTTCATCATCTCACCGCGACATCTTAAAAGCACCGTCTATTTAAAACAGGGCTTCTTAGGGCCTAGTGTTTTCACCCAAGATTATATCTTCGCACTGTAGAATATGAGGATTATTGGAAGAAATACGGAGGTCACAAACGGATGGTGCGGGAAGTGCCGTCCTTAAGATTCTTGAGCGACACGGAGTCAGACGTGATCTGCGTTGCTTCAAAATCACCAACCCGGCCGCCGACCTCAAGCATCTTCCCGTTGATGATCGCAAAAGGCCTAGAAGGATTGTAGATGATCCCTTCGAGGATACAACCGTCTCCCGAAGTCTCGGGCCGGGCGGCAGTCTTCGGTTTTTCGGGAGCCTGGTAGACCTTGACCGTTGTCTTTTCAACCTTCGGAGGGAAGAAATACAGCCCGGCGCCAAGCAAGAGACATCCTAGAATCCCCACCGCGATTTTGATCCAGAGAGAAGATCCAACCTTTTTCATGACAGGAAGAGGAGCCGCCGGAAGGACCGCGGGGGTCGCTTTTTCCAAAGGCTTTTTTGCCTGGATCTGTTTCAGATAATCGTAAACAATACTCATCGGATCTCTTCCATCGCAGCGACAAAAACATCTGTCCCCAGAACCTTTTCTTTCCGGACAAAGCCGAGCAAAAGCGCCCGGTCGCAAAGCAGGTTCACGAGGCGCGGGATCCCTTTCGAAAATTCATGGATCATCCGGTATCCTTCGGGCGGAATAAAAACGCCCGTCACGCCCGAATGCTCGATCCGGAAATCCACATAGGCTTTCACGTCCGCGAACTCCAAAGGACGCAGTTCAAATTTGATCACGATCCGCTGGTAGAGCTGCCTCAGGTCAAAGCGCTGGAGACTGGCTTTGAGTTCCGGCTGTCCCACGAGCACGATCTGGAGGAGCTTTCCGTGCTTCGTTTCAAGATTTGAAAGAAGACGGATCTGCTCCAGCTGCCGGGCCTTAAGATTCTGCGCCTCATCGATGATCAACACCGCATTCCCCTGATTCAGGCTAAGATCGATCAAAAAAGAGTCCAATTTCTTGACGATATCGAGGCGTGTCTTTTTCTCAGGCTCGAGGCCAAAGTCCTCCACGATCGCCTGCAAAAGCTGGATGTCACTGAAATACGGGCTCATAATGAACGAAGTCCGTACCGACTGCGGCAAGCGCTCCAGAAGCGCTTTGCAAAGCGTCGTCTTCCCCGTCCCTACTTCCCCCGTGATCAGGATCAATCCTTTGCGTTCTTCAATACCATACATCAGCGAGGCAAGCGCCTCCTGATGGGAGGAACCTTCGAAGAAAAGTTCGGGATCGGTAGTGATATTGAAGGGCTGAGTCGTGAATCCGTAGAATTCCTGCAGTGCCGTCATATGCCTTTTGCCAATTGATCGATCTTCGTCCGGCCCAGGACATCATCAGCAATCACGGTGGACGGACGCACGATCTTCACGGTCAAAAAGATCAGAAGGTCTTTCTTCGAACCATTTTTGGCAATTCGATCGAATAGCTTCCCCAAAAGAGGAACATTGCTCAAAAAAGGGATCCCCGCAAGGTCGTTTGTTTTCGTGTCACTCAAAAGTCCGCCCAGCACTACCGTATCCCCATCATCGATTACCATTTGCGTTTCAGCTTCGCGGGTATCGATGATCGGATACTCCGCAATAGGCTGAGCATCGACTCCGGTCGCCGAAGAGCCGTAGACTTTTACCGTATTATTTTTATTGGAGACGGTGGGATGAACGATGAGATTCACCTTATCTTCGTTGTCCCCGCAGATCTGAGGCACCACACGAAGCTGGATCCCGATATTCTGATAATAATTGAGCGAACCGCCTACCGTATTGTTAACATTGGTGCTCGAGGTAGTATCGACGATCGGATATTGCTCTCCCACCAGGATCGTAGCCTCACGACCATCCATCGTAAGAATCGTAGGCGTCGACAAAGTATTAGTGTTCTTGTCTTCCTGAAGCGCATGCAAGGTTACCTCAAATTGGGTACCTTCCACCTTTGAAAATCCGAACTTCAGCCCCGAATTGACGGGCATTACCGTTGTTGACGCTGGATTGAGAGCACTGAGAGTGGAAAAACGGCTAGCGGTCCCTAATTTATAATTTTTATTAAAAATATCCCCGGCCGTTCCCTTGGTATCAAGAGTTCCAAAGTCAAGACCGAGATCAAAAAACTTGTCCTTAGTGACTTCCAGAAGAATCGCACGGATCAGAACCTGCTTGGGAGCGATATCGACCTCTTCGATCAGCTTTGTGATCTGACGAACCACGGTGGGAGTATCAGAAATCGCCAGGATCTTGGTGCGGGTCATTTTCGTCGTGTTCTGCGACGCTGAGGCCCCAGAGTAACTGCTGTTGCTGACGTTGCCGTTATCGGAGCCCGGCGAGCTCGTCTGCCCGCTCGTACTTGCGGAAAAGCCCCAACCTTGTTTGTTCACAACATCCATGACAGAGACTTTCCCTTTTTCGGAAAGAAAGGGCGTGATCATTTTTGAGACGTCGACGGCTTCCACATGCTTGAGCTTGAACGCTTCGATCTTCATCCCGCCCGAGGCGAAAAGCGCATCATCATCCTTCTTCTGGTCTTCCCCGATCTTGGTGAGAGTGGAAACCGTGAGAATATTTCCATCTTGCGTGTAGCCGAGATCGTACATCTTGAGAATGACCTTAAAAGCGGTTTTCCAATCGACATTTTCAAGATCCACGGTCACAAGACCAAACACCTCGGGCGTCGTGACGATCGTGATCTTCTTCCCCTCCAGCGCCGCCTTTTTCTCAATAGCTTTAAGAACCGTCGTGATCTCAGTATCTTTAAATTTCAAACTGCTGAGGCCAGGCTCCACAGCCGAAGTCAGGGCTGCCGACACCACCATAAAAATAGCTAAAAAAAGCCCGAGTCTAGCCTTCATGAGGCCTCCCATAAAAACATCTATTGTTTCAAGCGAAGCTCGAATTCTCCGGTGCGATCTTTTAAAACCACCCGGTCCTGCAGGATCTTGATGACGCTGAACTGATCGGTGGAATCTCCAACGTTAAAAAAAGATTGATTGATGATCGCCGTAGGTTTTTCCCCTTCCCAAAGGATCCCCGTAAGTTCAAGGCCATCCCGCGAACTCTTGGGGCCTGTAAAAGCAAACGAAAAAGGATCGCGATCCAGGGGCAAAGCCTCTGCCACACGGCTGAGCCTCTCATAGAATTTATCGTCCTTTATGGGCCTTAACTTAATCGTTTGTCCCTGGAGATTCCACTTTCCACGCACCGACTTGGGTGAAGACTCAGACACCCCGGAAGAGGTCGAAGGCGTCTTAGCACCCCCCGCATCCCTCTTAAAAAGCGGCATGCTCAAAAAAACCAGGGCAAGAGCCGAGAGGCCGATGACCCAAAGCTGGAAAGCGACTTTTTTTTGCATGATCACTCCAGGAGGTAAAGGCTCAAATCGAGAGTGCCTTCGAGTTTGGGGGCAGAGGAGAATTTATTCTCAATCGAAATATTCCTCACAACCAGGAAAGCCGGCACCACCTTGCGCAAGGCATCAAGATATTTGACCAGGTTGTAATACTCCCCCTTGAACTTGAGCGAGACCTGCACTCCATAACAAACTTTTCCTTCCGCGGTCAAGGTCACCCCGCGGGAGTTCACGACCTTCTTCGGCTTTTCCTGTTGGATCCGCTCGACCCGTACGCCGAACTTATTGGCATAGTCCGTCAACATCAAAAGGGACTTTTCCGCTGCCTCTGGGAATTTCCGATCGAGTTCCCGATCCTTCTCCAAGAAATAATTAAAGACCTTGGGGGGATCCTGGAGCGAGTCAATGGTCTGGCTCATCCATTTCAACTGGTTATCGATCAAATCCGCCCGGTCGAGAAGACTCACCACCCGCGCATCCAACCGCCTGTCCACAGTCTGATAGAAAAGAACCATCCCGAGAATGATTGCAAGTCCCCAGGCAAAGATCACGATCTGGGAGTAAGTGATCCGATCCTTTTGAACGTTAATCATTTCGAAAAACTCCTTCGAGCCTGTAGACGGACACCGAATATCCCGTCACCGGCTTTGCACCGACACTCTTAAAAAATCCTGTATCCCTTAACCGGCGCAGCAGATCCTCGATCATCGAATTGCCACCTTCATCCAACCCGGAAGTCTCAAGATCCACCTCCATGGAACGGCCTAAAGAATCGACCGAGAAATGCCGTACCGCCAACTCCCCGGGCATCAAGTGCCCCAAAAGATGCAACACCTTATCGGCAGGGATCGTCCCTTTTTCCAACTCGCGCGTTAAATGATATTTCGGGAACGACTGCGCCGAAGCCTGGGCAAATTTCCCGAAATTAAGAAGCTCTTTTTCTTCAAGCCCCAAACGCTCCCTTAAAAATACTCCGTGAAGATTCGCCAAAAGAAATGAGATCAAACAGAGCCCCACCGCCACAAACGAGGCCATTCTCAAAGCACTTCTCTGGAGAACCTCGAATTTCTGCTTTCTGATCTCAAAGGGCATAAAATCCGCACTCTTCTCACCCGGAAGCAGTCCGGCAACCGCGCTGACACATTGGCTCAATCGGACAGGGTCCTCCACGGTGTCGGCCTGGTCGCACCGGACCGTCGGGGGAAGCATCAGCCTGGCAACGGGCATCTCCATTTCCATTTTAAGATAAAGATCCAGACCCAGGAATTTCGTGCCATGCCCGGTCAGAAACAAAGCCGCGGGCTTCTCCTCGTTTAAGTGCTGCATGAAATAAGTCAGGGAATAACGGATCTCACGAACAAGACCTTCCAAAACCGGCCGCATGAGACCAAAAAACTGAGTCGTTTTGTTCTCTCCGCCGCCGACCGCAAGTTCCTCATGCGGGATCCCGATCGTCTGGATCGCTTGCTCGATCTCCGCTTCCGCCTCCGGGGTCTTGAACTTGACCCCTAAAAAAAGCGGGTCGTTCAGGCACAACCGGGTTTTCTCGTAAGAAAATGATAAACGTCTCATGAAAAGTAATTTTCCATTTTTATAGATCACACAGGTCGAAGAGGAATACCCCAGGTACAACACCATCTGAGATTGCGACTTGTCTGCAGCCGCCGGCAAAACCTTCGGAGTGTTGAGCGGTGAGGCGCTCACATGAAGGACCTCAAGACCGATCCTCTTCAGCATCCGGATCGATTCTTCGAGAAGCTTCCGGTTCACGGTCGAATACGTCACCGCGACTTTCTTCACCCCATCGGCATCCTCGAACTCCTTGACGACCTCATAGTTAAAGAAGATCACGTCCTCCGTCAAAGCCCCCTCTTCCTTGGCATGCCATGCGATCGCCGCCACAAGCTCGGTCGCCGGCATCAGAGGGAACACAGCGTTCTTGAGAGTGATCACCGCCGGATCTGAGAGGGTGAGAAAAACCTTCCGGTCCGTAACATCATAGCGCCGGATAAACTCCTTGAGGGAGTCGGGGATCGGAGATTTGACGAATTCGGGAGGGATGATGAGAGAGAGATCGTGGCGAACGACCAAAACGTCCTTCTCCCTCTCAAGCAAAAGCACCTTGAGCTGATGCTTTCCGAGTTCAATCGAAAGAAAAGAAGACATGGCACTCCCTGGTCATGATGATCTATTTATTTCTTATCCTAAAAAACGGTGCTACCGGGTTTAAACGCCGTACACAGTAATGGCCGTGCTCTGAGCACTTCTCCCTTGAAATTTATCGACCGAACCGGTCCCTTGCTGAGCAATTAAATCGATCCGGATACGGTGAATATTGGCCCCCGTTGCGACCGGTACGGCCATCACGATATCCGTCGAATCATAATAAGTGAAAAGAGCGCCTGCGGTACCACCTCCCGATATCACCATATTCGAAGCCACATAATACGGGATCGGCGCCGCGACATTCGGCGGATTCAGACCGATCGTGCGATAAAGGGTGGTTCCCGACAATTCGTAAGTGATCGTCACACCGTCCTGATTCGTCACCACGACATTGCTTGCTGTGGCGCCATCGGTGACCGCCTTACAAAACCTCAATCCCTCGGCCTGGCTGTCCCCTTCCACTATGATCTCCAGGGCCTCCGCAGCCACAAGATCCGCTTGGACCTGATTGGGAAGAAAAAAAGTGTTCTGGATCGTGAACCGCATAAGGTCGATTCCCGCCACGGAAAGAACACTCGCGATAAGAATGGTCATCACAATCTCAATGAGAGTAAACCCTTTTGCGCCATTGCGACGAGCGACAAAAGCGTGCTTCCCCTCTTTTCCAAAGAGGGGTAAGGGGAGATTTCCAAAATCCCCCTTATTCCCCCTTTTAGAAAGGGGGAAGATCGCTGATATGAATATCCTATAGGCGTTCAAAAAACACATGCAGCGTCTCTTTTCAAACTCTCTAACGGGGTGAACCCCCGAATATTTCTCATGGGGAATAGCCCGAAATATTTTCGATCGTGCCGTAAATCGTCAATAAAGTCGTGGCCGACCCGGTCCGCGCAATTTTCATGGTGAT
>JBAXGK010000100.1:0-7514 GCA_037139435.1 Candidatus Omnitrophota bacterium
GCACCCGTATGTCGGACTTTTTTGCTATCGGGTGATGCGCGTGTTGGACCCTAGGATCTCTCTGATGGAAGCAACGGCCTATGTGCCGCTTGTTTTGACCGTGCTGATCCTTTTAGCTTTTGGATGCTTGGGGCGAGTTCTTGGATTTCCGTGGGCCGCTAATGCGGCCGGGATGATAATCCTGGTCTTATCGCCGATCTTTATTCAGAGGAGTGCCTTGGGCTGGTACGATACAGATCCCTATAATTATATTTTCCCACCCCTTATTCTTGCGGCGCTCTTCTGGGGGTTGCAGCAATCTAATAAATATAAGGTTGCGGGGGTGCTGGCGGCAGCTTTTTTGACAGGATTTTATGCATTTTTTTGGAATGGCTGGCCTTTTATCCTCGTCCTTATCCCCGTCTGTTTTGTAACGAGCCTTCTTTTCTTGGGGGTGTTTTGGCGGGCGCAGTCATTTCCTGTGATCAGGCAGGGCCTTCGTTCTTTAGGCTTGTATGTTTTTTCTGCCGCCGTGTTTTTGGTGATTTTTTTAACGCCAGAAGGGCTTTTTAGAGCAATCCAAATAGCGTGGACGACCCTGAATAAGTTCGCTCTCGCGGGATTTGATATTTGGCCGAATGTTTTTCTTACGGTCGGAGAAGCCAACGGGATTGGGCTTAAGAAGTTGATTTTTCTTACCGGGAATTATGTAACATTTGGTTTCATGCTTGCCGGCGTTCTCTTGGAGGGGAGGAGAGCCTTCAGACGAAAAGATCTTTACGAGACATTCCGTTTCATTTTTCTACTTGTTTTTAGCATCCCTATCCTGTTTATGTCGCTTAAAACGGAAAGATTCTCCCTCCTTTTTGTCCTGCCGCTTGCCATCTTCTCTGGTTTTGCAGTGAAGCGAATCTTGGAGATTTGGGAGGTAAGGGCGGGTCGGTGGCAAGTGCCGGAGTTATTTAGGCGAACGGTTTTCACCCGGTCTTTTATGACATTTTTGATCTTTCTTGTGCTTCTTCCGATGACCTTATTATCCGCGCATGTGGTGGCCACTGGGATCAAACCTATTATGGATGATGTCTGGAACGACGCTTTGGTCGAATTGCGTGACAAAACCCCAAGGAATGCGATCATCGACAGCTGGTGGCCGCCGGGTTATTTCATTACGGGTGTCGCTCACCGCGCTGTCATTGCTGACGGAGGAACTCAGGAATTTCATGAGACTTATTGGACCGCCAGGGCCCTGATCACAGAGGACGAGAGCGAATCCGCGGGGATCTTCCGGATGCTCAACTTAAGCGGTAATGATGCGTTAGATTTTCTTCAGAAGACGGGCATGGATGTCCCTGACGGGGTGGATCTTATCTCAAAGATCGTCCGTCTTGGGCGCAAGGAAGCCTTTTTACTCCTTCCGGCCTTTATGAATGAGGAACAAAAAAACGAATTGCTCGATAAAACCCACGGTCGTGGTCAGATCCCGCCCTCTTATGTGTTGCTCTATAATGATCTTATCGAGCAAAACCTGGCAGTGAGCGTCATGGCTCGATGGGATTTCAGGAAAGCTCAGGCGATCCATCAGAAGGGGCAGCGAAGCTCGAAAGGGCTCTTCGGGATCTTGGGACATGATGCCGGCACAAGCTATGTTCATGAGCTTTTAAAGATCTCCGGAGATCTTTTGAAGTACGCCAACGTGTCTCCTCAAGTCAACCGACAAGGGAACCTTTTGGTTTTTAAGAATGGCGTTCGTGTGAATCTTGGGACTCAGGATGCCCTCATTGGGATCTCGGCGGAAGGTTTGATGGGGCCTCCCGCCAGTTTCTTCTATGTGGAGCAAGGGAAGTTGGTCGAGAAAAACTACTCAGGGAATGTTCCGGATGTCTCAGTTCTTTTGATCGAAGATGGCGGCCTTTTTTATTGTGTGGTCGCGGATGCCCGGCTTGTCCGGTCTGTTCTTTTTAGACTTTATTATCTTAAGGGGCAAGGGATGACCTTTTTTAAACCGTTCCTAGAGAAGGGATCCTTAACAGGCGGGACCGTGGTACGTGTGTTTGAGCTTGATCGGGAAAAACTTTCGGCTAAGACTTAGGTTTTTCTTTCGTGAGGCAAAGCTTATTAAAGCCGATAAGGTGCACATGAGAAACAGGAGGTGTTCCATGAATAAAAATGTGACGGTATTTCTTTTGGTGGGTTTATGGGTTTTCGCTGGGAGTCTTCAGGCAGCAACCAATGTTTCCTCGAAGGATCAAGCGGTTCAGGAGGTGGGCGTGGCCTGGAATATGGCCTCGGATCGGAAGATCGAGAATGACGGGGGGCTTTATCAGCCGGAGGGGTTGGATAAATACATGAAGCGTTACTTCGATCAATTCACGGCTAAGATCGATCAGTTGATCGAGCGCACCGATCGCTTGGAAAAGAAAATCGATGCGCTTAGTCCCGCCAAGCCCAAGGGCGGCACCCTCGTTTCTTCGCAAGACAAAAGGAACTATTGACCTATGATCTCGGGGCGTGCGTTGACCGCTGATCTTAATTGTCATGATCCTGAGGTCGCCTTTGAGCGTCTCGACAACTTGTCACCTCAAGTCAGCCGTTCTTCTGAGACAGAAGCATTGCTCAAGGAGCGCTTGTTTTGATTCCGGAGACAAAAAAAACGAATCATCGTAAGTCCCTCGAAGGTTCCACAGGCAGCATTCTCATCCTTGTCATTTTTATTCTTGTTTCCATGAGTTTGTTCAGCCTGGCTGTGGGTCATGCGGTTCGTCAAAAGATACAAGTGATCTCCCGGTTGGAGACTCGTCAAAAATTACGAAAGATCGGAGAATCCGCGGTTCGGAAATCGATCTATGTTCTTCTTAGACACAGGCAAGACAGATTGCCGTTCGATGCGCTGACGCAGCCTTGGAGCCAGAATGAGGCGGAATTCCAGGCCATTAAAATTAACGGGGGAGAGTTCGCTGTTTTTTATTCCCCCGAACTTCCTTATAGCAAAACCGGTGTTGAACAACCGGAATTCCGTTATGGCCTTACGGACGAGGAACGGAGAATCAATATCAATCGGATAAAATCACCCGATGCTCTCCAGAGGCTTTTCATGAAGGTTGGAGTCGGAGGCAATGACCAGGCGCGGGCGCTCGCCGAAGCGATCCTGGATTGGCGGGATGAAGATGATGACGCCTCGTTGTCGGGTGCTGAAAGTTACTATTACAAGGGATTGAGGCCGGCTTACCTTCCGAGAAATGGAAATTTTAAGACATTGCAAGAGCTGCGCTACGTGAAGGGGATGACCGCCGAACTTTATGAAAAGATTCTTCCCTATGTCACGATCGAGAGTTCAGGGCTTATTAATCTGAACACAGCGCCCCGGCCTGTTCTCGTGGCGATCGGGCTTGATCCTGCCATTTGTGACAAAATAGTTGCTTTCCGGGAAGGTCGTGATCAGCGTGAGGGAACGGAGGACGATCTGGCCTTTGAGGATCTTTCTTCGGCGCCTCAGACTCTTGCAAATAGTGGTTATCTGGATGATAATGAAAGACGTAGTTTAGAAGCAGCTATTCAGTCCGGAGTATTCACCTTAAAATCTGAAAATTTTTCAGCCCGCGTGCTCGCCCAGATGAAGTATAAAAAACAGGCGCTCCGTGTCTTAGCTGTATTCGATGATAAAGGAGTCATCAAGCATTGGGAAGAAGAGTTCGTCGTTTTACCCTTGTCCTCCTCTGGATCCTAGCAGTTCTATCTCTCCCGCTTCTTCATGCCCAAGAAGATGAAGGCCTCATCGCTGAATTAAAGCTTTTCTCCAAAGCAATCGGGGCTATCTGGGAGGCCTACCCAGGGAATTTGAACCCGCGCGAATTGCTCTATCAGGCCGTTAAAGGCATGTTGGGTTCCTTGGATAAGTATTCAGAGTTCATCGATCTACAGCGCTATCAGCTTCTTCAAATCAGCATGCGGGGAGAGTATGCCGGGATCGGGGTTATTTTGAAAATGGCGGGCCCCCAAGTCGCGATCTCAGCTGTCGAACCCGGAAAGCCGGGAGAAAAAGCAGGCCTTCTTGCGGACGATATTATTTTGAAGATCGATGGAATTTCTATGGAGAAGAAGACCATCCCGGATGTGGCATCTTTGCTTCGTGGGGATGCGAATACTCCGGTGGTCGTTACTGTTCTCAGAGAACCTTCACACCAGATCTTGGATATCAAAATCCAGCGACAAAAGATCGAGATCCAGGCGATCCAGGATGCCCATAGGATCGGGAAATCGCTCGCTTATATGCGGATCGCTGCTTGGCAGGAAAACACGACCGATCAGGCGGACAAAACCTTGAAAGATCTTAAGAAAAAGGGTATGAAAGCATTGATCATCGACCTCCGGAATAATGACGGAGGGTTGATGACCCAGGCCGTTTCTTTGGCGGAGCGGTTCCTTCCGAAGGGAAAAAAGATCCTTTCCGTTCAAAGTAAGATCGAAGAACAGAGGAAGGACTATTTCTCCTCCTATGAGAAAGGATCAACCCAGCTGCCTTTGGTGATCCTTGTGAATCAGAAGACGGCGAGTGCTTCCGAGGTTTTTTCAGGAGCGCTTCAAGACCATCGCCGGGCAACGATTGTTGGGGTCCAGACGTTCGGAAAAGGCTCGGTCCAATCGATCATTCCTCTTGACGGAGTGAGTGGAATGAAGTTAACTACTGCCAGGTATGTTACACCCGCAGAGAAAGTGATCGATGGTGTCGGCCTGACCCCAGACCGGGTTGTGGAGAACGGTCCTGCGGGGACTCCGGGCGAAGACCGTCAGATTCTGGAAGCGACCGAAATTTTGAAAAAGTATACGTAGCCTCTGTCATAAAATTTTAACAGAAAGGGAACACAATGAAAAAGCGCGCAGGAATGATCGTGTTCGGTGTTTTAGCAGTGGTTTTGTGCTTGGGGTTCTTCAGCATTAAGACAGAAAAAAAACAGATGGCCGGCAAGCAGGGAACGGGTATGGCTTTTGGCGATATGATGAGTCAATTAAGCCGGAATATGTCCTTGTGGAATCAGATGAGCGCGGATGAAAAGAAGCAAGCCGTGAATGCTGTGGTGGCGGTTTATAAGACTCGTGACAATGTTGCTATCCTGAATTCCGCTGATTTTTATGTGGCAAAAATTAATGAGACTTTGGTCAACAATGCTTCCGTTGCGAACATGGATATCATGACCATGCTCAATATTTTGGCCGTGATGGAATATGACTATTACAACGGTCAAAATAAAGATGAGCTCGCACGTAAGGTTTTGGGCGAAAAAGCATTTGAAGAAAATCAGGTGCGACGCCAGACTGGTATTTAATTAGACCCTGTTTTCCCGAACAAGACCTAAGCGCCGTTCCAATGCACCCTGAGGGTGACGAGGAACGGCGCTTTTTCTTTTCGGCCATTGATGCCAGGGCGTTCTGACGCGTAAGGCCTGAATTTTATTAAAAAGGAATTAAATTTAGACGGGCAAGGAGGGCGTGTTTAAAGGCTTTTTACAGGTAAAAGTCAAATTCTCAAAGCTGAAGGCAAGAGCCAAGGCGCCTGAGTGCAGCAGAAGTCGATTTAAGGAAGTGGTGATATGCCATACCAAGTTATGGGGAGTGATATGAAATATAAAAACATAACTGAGATTCATAAGAACAACGATCGCAAAAAGAATCCAGGCGAAGTTGGGCGGGGTCTTTTTTTTATTTAACCCGAAAAAGATAGCGGCGATAATAAAAATCACCCACAATCCTTTCCATTCCTCGAAAGAAATCATCCAAACATAGAAAGCTCCAAGGATCGTGAGGGTTTTATCCCATCCGGAGATCAAAAGTCCCTGGGACGTCGGGAGGAGAGGTCCCGTGCCCAAATAGTTTTCGTGAGGCGCCAGGAAGAGTTTTATGACGCCGAAAGCAAGAAGAGGTAAAAGTGCACCCAAAGAGAATCCTCGGAGAGGGGCGAACGGTTCCCGGGATTTTTCGTGATATCTTGAGGCGCAAATTCCACCCAAAAGAATATAAACCCACGCTGTGAATAAAAGCCCCTCGTTTTTTGTCCAGGCAGCGAATCCCGCCAAAAGACCGGAGATGATGAAAGTGTTTTTCTGGCCGGAGCGGAGTGCCGCCACCAGGGTCAAGCTGCAGGCGGTGATGAAAAAAGTCAGCGGGACATCGGCGTATTGATAGATCGACCAGCTCAAATAAGGCATCAGGACAAGAAAGAATGTGCCTCCGATCCAACCCGTTGTCCAAGAAACATAAGAGGAAAGATACCAGACGAGGATCAGTGAGCATGAAACGTAAAACCCCAGCGAGACAAGCGGTGGCCAGAAGGGGGACTCATGGCCCAGCCAGTTCCATCCCCATGCAAAGGTTCCGGGAAAGAGCAGGGGGTAGTCTGTGTGGGACCAGAAGAGTTTAGGCGAGAACATGCCCTGCCATTCTGAGGGTGAGCGGAAAAGGAATTTTGCTTTCAGTGTCCAAAAATAACGAGCATCGGCACCTCCGAAAATGTCCCGAGGCGCCGCAAGGGAATAATACTGGAGCACGGTGACGAGCGTTATCGCAAAAAGGAGGAAGCTTAGGAGCGAGGGGAGCATTTCCAAGAACACGTGCTTGTTCCAAAGATTCATTCGGCCGAGTTTTGAATTGAGTTGAAAAGTCTCTTTTTGGGGGTGACGGATCCAATATCCAACCAGAAAGAGGATGGCCAAGAGACTCAGAACCGTGGAAATGAGTTTTGCCTCCGAGGGCAGGAGGAGGTGTGACGCAAAAAGAGTGAGTGAGCAAAAACCGGCTCCGACAGGGAAGGAAGCCCCTAAAAAAAATAAAATGCGATGAGGAAGTGAAGCTTGGCGGAGCATAGCCGACAAAGTAAAAAATCCGAGAAAAAATAAGAAGAAGAAAGCTGTCAGGAGGTTAACCATTCTTTTCAGCAATGCCTTTTCCGTCGGCCAGGGCGATCTTGAGCTTGTATCCGGCGCTTTGCATCCTGTCGTCCGCGATGTAACCCTTGGAGCAAAAAACGATCGCGCTCTTTTCATCCGGATTTGCATTGAGAATAATCGGTGCCAAGTAGCTTTGAGCCATATAAAGCTTTTCGGTGATGGGGTCATAAGGTTGGTAAGAGGAATCCATAAGGAAACTGACGGCTCCATGGAGGGGAAGATAAGGTTTAAAAATCGAAAAGTCGGAGCCAAGAACCCGAAAGATCCTTTTATTTCCGGATATAAACTCTTTTCTTAAGCGGAAGTTCTCCGGGCCGAGAGAAGGTAATTCTGAGCAGGTGATGATGGCCAGAATCATCCCGTAGAATAAGAAATTTCCTATCCAGGGCAGAGAAAGCACATGTTGTTGAGAAGAGAGGGTTTCTTGCTTTGCCATATGGTTTTTGTTAATATACATTATAAATCGGACTATTCAAATGTTGATTTGAATGCCTCGAAAAGTCTTTAAGCGTAAAGGAGAAGCCAAACATGAAAAAGACAGTTAGCTTTGCTCTTTGTATCGTCTGCGTATTGATGTTTTCAGCTTATGACTGGGGT
>JBAXGK010000101.1:0-7506 GCA_037139435.1 Candidatus Omnitrophota bacterium
TACGGACTATCAGGATCACGAGTCGGATCGTACAAAGGACTCCCAGGGCGATTCAGCCTTCTTTCCAGCTCCTGAATTGACCAGGTTATAAACCACCCATAATACGGACTATCAGGATCACGAGTCGGATCGTACAAAGGACTCCCAGGGCGATTCAAATCTTCCGATGATATCCAAGGTGGCAAACCGTTATCATTCCCCCTTGAATCTTTGGGCCCCTTTTTCCGGCCAGGCCATCTGTCAATACTCGGAAGGATATGGTGATCACCTAAGACTGTCTTAAAAATATCACCGTTATTTTGAATCTTGGAATGGGCCGAGGAACTCTGCAAGGATCGACCGGAACGGATTTCTGGAAGCTGGGCGCTCATCGCGTCGGCAAGTTGGGCGGCCACGACCTGGCGATCGGCTCCGGCAGCTAATTGGGCTACAACCCCTTCCACTGCCGGCCCGGTCACCAAGGGGCCCGGCGTTCCGAGCTCTCCTCGTGCGATGACGGCTTCTGCTGCTTTTCCGATTTTGGACAGCTGCGCTGCCGTCGCAGCTATAGCGGGACCTGCGACTCCCATCGGAGTTCCCTGCGCGATGCGTCCCAGCTCATCGAGGATCTGCGGACGGGTCGCAAAGATCTTGGTGGTATCCGGAATCGCAGGAGCGGACTGTCCGAGCACCCCGATCTCGCCATCAAGACACTGAACCCAGCTTACGAATTGCGGCTGGGTCTGACCGGCTCGATCGAGAAGGGCTGAGACAGCCTGAACGTTAAGATCTTTTTTTGTGATGAGTTGTTTGAGGCCGTCGGTGAACACATCGAGCTGAAATTCGAAGGTTTTCCAGATGCGCGCAAAGGAATCTTTTTTAAAATTCTCAAGTTCTTTCCGCACGATATCGATCACTTCTTCTTTGGTGCGCTTCGGTCCAATGGCGGTTGCCGCTTCGGGCATGCTCTGCAAAATTTCGTCAATGTAAGGCAGGTACTTCCCCGCATCGGTAATGTGGCCTTCCTTGGCAAGTTCGCGGATTACATTGTCACGCCAGGCCTTCAAGGTTCTCACACGATCCGGGATGGGCAATGCCTCTACCAAAGCCTTTGCGGCGTGACGCATCAGGCCGTCAAAATAAGTGGTCCTGAGATATTCCTTGAATGAGACATCTCCCTTCATGACCTTGGCATAGTTCTGGATACCTTCGAGAGATGAAATCTTGGGCGTCACCACCGCATAAGCCACTCCCTTTTCTTTCAGAATGCGCTCGAGGCCATTCGTATGGAAACCACCCGCCACGACGGCCACGGTCTGTTGCTTCGAATCATTCATCATCGTATCGATCTTTGACATGAACGCCTGGTCACGCTTCAGAGCTGCCTGATAAAATTCCAGTGCCGGCGCAAGGTCCTGTTTGAACGTAGGATCCGCAATAAGGCCGAGATAAACATCCGGATCTTTTTGGTATTTCGCAAGGGCTTCATGCGTCAGCTCAAGCGTGATGAGTTCTTTCAGGAGATAAATCTTTTCGTATTGCCCCGCAAGTTCGCGCTGAGCAGGTGTCTTGAGGAGACTGGCCTCCACTTCCGGAAGAAAACGCTGGAGCTCGTCATAAAGCCGGCTGCCCTTGATCTCGGAAAGAAGTTCCGCATGTCCGAGCAATTTCTTGAGCGCCGGCGTCAGCCTCACGTTCTTGCCGTTGTCGCGTCCCAATTGGACCAAATACTGGAGCATCTGGCCGGCCGTGATCTGCCCGGTCATAAATGCCTGATAGCGATTGTAAAAATTCATTTCGGTCTTCACACCGAGGCCGCGCAAATACTTCACTTTGAACTCATCTGCAATCTTGCGAACCAACGGGATAAGAGCGTCCTGCTTCCCTGACTTTTCATAGCCAATCGAATCAATCAACCCGGAAAGCTCCTGATAACCCGAGGCTGTCTTTAGCAGAGCTTTAAAATTTGCGAGATAAACCAGAAGATCAAGAAGCGAAGCGCGTTCGGTGAGAAAATTCTCCCGGGCTTCCTGAAATTCACTAAGCTTTGCATCATAGACTTTTGAACGTTCACCATCGAGCATCTGCTTGAAGGCACTCCATTGTTTGAGGAGCGATTCTTTTTTCTCCTGAGCGCGGAGATATGCGAAATAATTTTGTTCGTAAAGACTCCAATCCTCCATCCCTCGAAAATCGGTCGCCTCTTCCTGAAGCACCGCCGCCATCTCAGGCCCGGAAAGCTCGGCTCTACTTTCATAACCGGCAAGGATCTTGCGCTTCACAATGGGCTCAGGAAATGTTCTAAGGAGAATGGGTTCCATACGGCCTTTGGCGCCTTCAAGGGCGGCGAGTCGAACGCCATAGGATTTTCCAAGGTGACCGAGGATCTTCGCTATATTTTCCTGAGCATCGATCACGGCATGCGCGTCTTGAATCAAAATAACCGTACGGCGTGAGGCGTACGGCGTACCGGGTTTTGCATTTTCGCCGTACTCCGCACTCCGTACTTCATACTCCTTAGTGATCGTTCCCATCTCCGAAGGAATGGCGAGCGTGTCGATCGATAAAAAAACCGGAGTGGCAAGATCGGCGGGGGCCGCGACCGCAGGCGTGGTCCATGTCAGGCTTGTCGCTGTGAAAACAAACGCCACGACAAGCGCCGTGAACCTTAGGCCTGGTTTCCGATATTGGTCACTTCTTATGTTCATATTTTATGTACCTTCTTTTACTTCAAAAGTTGCTGACAATTATTTTCATCGCTAGCGTTGTAACTCATTTGGCCAAGCGACATTCCATTCAATCAACAACCGGTTCGTTCTCTACTAAAAATATGCCATCGAAATATAGTTATTACAAGGGTTTAATAGCTTTTATTTGTTAGATATTGGCTATTTTTTGTTATATTTGGTTATTATTGCTATATATTGAGCTTTTTAAAAATGGGGCCGAGCTTATACAAAGGTTCGAAAGGGAGACTTAGAATTGAGCGAGGAATGGCTAGGAGGAGATAAATCGATCAGGAATGAGGGGAAACCGGGGACTACTTTTTTCGAAGGACGATCGCGAACGAGGCGATCATGAGGCCAATGATAAAAGCCCAGCTGAGAATGAGGAATATCCAACCACTTGTTTTCATTCAGGGATCCTCTGCTGGATGATGTGGCGTTTTTGCCACGCAATTCGTACAAGAAAAACCATGCAGACTCCGATTCCGATCAGCATAAATCGTGCGAACCAGATGTAAGGAGAGTCAGCCGGCAGAACACCCCTCATCGTCACCACATCCCAACCATTCTGAAGAACCCAGAACACCATGAGGATCGCAAGATACGCCAGCGTTACATATTTCAGGACCGGAAGGACGAATTTGGGAAGACGTATATCGGCGCCGGCATTGATCTCTTTCCAGGCATTCGCCTCTCCGAAGACCCAGATGAACAAGATCACCTCAATGATCGCAAACACCACCAGGGCAAACGTCCCGATCCAGAAATCGAGCTCATTCAAAAAACCATACTTCAGAAAAAATATTACGGGCAACGTAAAAAAGAACGTCAGCGTGCCGAGGATCCAGGCCGCGGTCTTGCGCGTCATCTTAAACTCTTCCTGAAGGAATGACATCATCGGCTGCGCCATGGACACCGACGACGTGATGCCGGCTAAAAAAAGAAGAAAGAACCAGATCGTCCCAAAGACGTTGCCGAAAGCCATTTTTTGAAAAATGATCGGCATCGCGAAAAATCCAAGATCGAAAGCACCGCCGGCTGCAATCGCCTGAGTTTGCGCCAAACCAAAAAAAGCCACTGTCACCGGGATCGCGATCGAACCTCCCAAGATGACCTCGCAGAATTCATTCGTCGCGCCTGTGGCAAGTCCTGAAAGCACCACGTCATCCTTAGGCTTCATATAACTCGCATAAGTGTGGATCGCACCAAACCCGACGCTCAAGGTAAAAAAGATCTGCCCCGTAGCTGCGAGCCACACATTGCTCTGCCGGAGCATACTAAAGTCGGGGTTCCAAATGAAGCCGAGCCCATTGACGATATTATTCGCCGGGAATTTCGGATCAGGCGTTCCAAGGAATAAGACCCGAACGACCAGAATAATCCCAAAAACAATGATGAAAGGCATGGCGATCTTCGCAAGCCGCTCGATCCCCTTCGAAACCCCGTGGGAAACGATCCACATCATAAAAAAATGCGTGATGCAGAAAAAAAGGAATGCGGTCGCGATACTGGGGAAATAATTATTTGAAACCTTCCCCTGATAGGCCGCCAAAAAATCCGCCATCCCCTGAAAGCTCATGATGCTGCTGTATTTCCCGGTAAAAGAGAATACGCTGAAGGCCAGCGTCCAGGAAACGATGTAATTGTAATAGATCACAAGCGCAAACGGGATCATGAGTCCGATGGCACCAACGTATTTTGCAAGCGGATGCTTCCAGAGGTAATGGAACATACCGGGGGTGGTGCCATGACCGTACTTACCGCCAAAACGGCCGATCCCCCATTCGATCCACAGGAGCGGAATCCCCAGCAGAATAAATGCCACAAAGTAAGGGATCATAAACGCGCCACCGCCGTTATTGGCACATTGGACGGGGAAACGAAGGAAATTGCCAATACCCACCGCGTTGGCGGCCATCGCCATAATAAGCCCAAAACGGGTGCCCCATTGTTCTCGGGGCTTCGGGTGTGATTGATTCATGCGCCCTGGTCCTCCTTCAATTTCTTCCAGGAACCAGGACAGTCATGACTTCGTATTTATCAATAAATTTAATGTAAGTCATGGCGGAGAGATTAACGAAAATCAATGCGGGATTCAACAATAAAGTAGAAACACGTCGCGCGTGAAAGAATTTTTAACGGACCTTCCGGACGTGGTATTTATTCTTGATATTCGACTCAAAAAAACGGCCATGGGAAGGAGCGGTGAGGAATTCCTGATAGACTGTCTCGGGAACATTCTCATACTGGTAGATGGAACCGACGATAAATTCAACCTGAAGCATGTTACGTTTATGTTCGTAACCGATCCATTCAATCTCACGCGATAAGACCATATTGTTAATCATTGTGTCCCCCTTTGTTGATACTATTAACGGACATAATGAAAGGAATCTTAAATTTTTTCCGCGCATTTTCGTAAAATTTTCATCAAGGCACACCCCTCCCTTATCATCACACACGATCAGACTTCTCGATCGACGCGTGAGAGCCTCAAGAGACGCCTTGCCCGCACGTTTTTTTGAATAAATAGCACCGCGCCAAGACCCTCTCATACGCTCCAAGAGCTCAGAGCTAATGATTCCCTGATGAACTCTAAGAATTCGGGTGTCTTCGATGATCTTCGAGCAAAACGCGTATCTCTCCATCGAGCGCTCCGAATTCTTTGGCGATGGCAATGAAATCGGCGCAATCCTCGTACCGCTCCGAGATCAATGCCTCTCTGAGATAGATCAAAGCGGTCAGCTTCACGGGATCCCGCGCTCTCCGTCTGTACTTTGCTATGCCGGTCGGACTTAATGTTGGGTTCATACTCACTCCTCCTCTTTCGTTTATTGTTTGTTGTTTACTGCTTTTGCTTCTTATGAAGCCATCCATTCTGACAACACCTCATCCCAGCACCATCTAAAAACAAAAAAGCCCACGACCGCTATTGCGATCATGGGCTTTTGAATGATTCCGTTTTATTCTACTACCGGCCTACGCTAGATCCTCCCGAGCGTCCCTCAAAAGCCCACGGCCACAAACCGCATGGCGACCCTTCGTGGACAGAAACCACGCCTGCGCCATGACGAGCGAATTCGCTCGTGTCATGGGATATTTCGCTAAGCTATGGATCTGATTGAGGTTAAGCTTTTTCATAATTTTCCTTTGTTTGAATCTACAAAAAGGAATGTAACAGATTTCAGGATTTTGTCAACTTTGAGGCATTCGTGTAGAGGCAAATAGAGCAGGAACTAATAGGAATTGATACGGCGCTTGAATTCCTTCCAGGGGAAAAATTTCCCGGGACATTCGGTCGCGGCGCCCGGCACATCGCGATGGCCTACAACATTCTGATCGGGAATACTGTAAAAATTTTGGAGAGTGACCACGAGGAACATCAGCGAATCGAACATCTTGTCGGGAAGCCCTGTCTCGCTGTAGTTCCCCACCACACAGATGCCGATCGCTTTCTTGTTCCAGTCTCCCTGTTTGGTATGAGCGCCATCCGTCTGTTTTTTCCATCGGGGCCCAACCTCGATCTGGCCCATCGTTTTTCCGCGCGTCCCGTTATCGATTAGAAAATCGTAGCCCATCCCGTTGTCCCAACCCCTGTCAAGATGCAGTCTATCAACGTAGAAAGCACTCCCCTGGTCCGTCGCTGTGTGGTGGATCACGATATGCGTCCAGCGCGTCGTCGGATAAAGGGGGATGTTGGCCCGTGGGCCCCGCGTGTTCGGGATCAAAAGTTTCATCCCCTTCTTTATCTGTCGGGGATCCGAAATTTTATTGACGCGCATAATGGTCTCGCTGTCCACGCTATAAGTCTTGCTAATAGCCCATATCGAGTCATAGGGCCCCACTTCATGATAAATGTTGCGGAGAGCGCCGGTCGGAGCCGGAAGGGTCGTGGTAATCGCCGAACCCGGATGCAGGGGATGAGAAACCGATGGATGGATCGAAGGTGACGAAGCACAACCGGAGAGGAAGCTCGCGCCCACCAAAAGGACGATGAACGCCCAAGTACACCTGCTCGGAGATTTGTCTGCGGCTATTTGTGGAAGCACTTATGAGACCTTCATAGCTAGTTAATAACGCCCAAAAAACCCTGAGCTTGAGCCTGATTTCTTTTAGCCGCGCGTCTTCAAAAAAGCGGCCATCTTCTTTTGAAAAGAGCCGAATCCCGTCGCGAGGTTCGATCCAAGATCCACAGCAAGGATTGGAAGACCTTTACTGGAGATCGCCTCATAGTCCCCCATCCCCTGAGCCCGCTTGAGCTGGCTGAATCCATAGACCTCTCCCGGGATCTTCACATCTTTTGAGTCTTTCACGAAAAACTCCACGAAAATACCCTGCTTAGGTCCGCCCTTGTAAAGCTGACCGATGGAATGAAGATACCTGGGCCCAAATCCCGACAGCACCGGAACTTTCAAGGCTGAGGCCATGGACTTTTGCAATCCCAGAAGAGCTTTCTTCGTTACCGGCGAACGATCCACATAAGCCAAGAGTGATACGAAACCGTTCTTCGGCAGTTGCGCAAAAAAAGCCGCCAGAGTTTTCTTATCGCCTGGAGTGAGTGTCACGCCTTTTGCAACCAGCAGTTTCTTAGGCTGAGGCAGAGCTTTTTTCTTTTTCACATCTTCCAAAAGACGGCTCGTGATATTCTTGGATTCCGTCACGTTCGGTTCGTCGAAGGGATTGACCTTCAGAACCACGCTGGCAAAACTCGTCGCGACTTCCCAGCGCAGGAACTCCCCGCCCACGTTCGCGCCATCACTCCACACAAAATCCAGGACCGGAAATCCTTTGGCCTTGAGCC
>JBAXGK010000102.1:0-7333 GCA_037139435.1 Candidatus Omnitrophota bacterium
CGCTTGTTCTGCCACGAAACCTCCGCTACAAGAGAAAGGACGACTGTCACTTTTTTGTTACAAAAGCTAGCGAAACGGGTAACGAGAAAGCATGAACATTTCCCGTTCCCCGCATTTATTGCTTATTAAATAGCCCTTTGTTCCATGTCCTTTTGCATTTCCGCAGACGCGGGATCAATCGGCGTCACTCCCGCTGTCGAGGAGGGCATTTTCATTTGGGCAATATATTTCTCTGGATCGCTCAGAAATTTCTTATCGCAGCCAGGGCAGCAAAGCCCGTAACGCTTGCCTTGATAAACCACGAAATCTTTTCCGCTCACAGGCCCGCCCATCACAGGACACATGTTATTACCCGCATCAACGATCCCCGTCTGCGCTTTTTCATCCGCAGCCAAAACCTGAGACGCCGCTATCGGCATCATAAAAGCAACCAGCAATGCCAACACGATCATTTTTTTCATATCGATTCTCCTTTTCAAGATTTGAAGAACAAGCAGGCCGGAGGCCCATGCCTCCGGCACGCTCGCTAGACTATGATGTTCTTGTTAACGCAGGCGGGGCTTCAAGACCCCGCCTGCTTTACCGCTTTACTTCTTCGCGCACTCGCAAGGCGGATTGCACTTGCAAGGCTTGCACTGACACTGCTTGCCCGCCAAGGCGGTCGTAGCAAAAGCACCCACGAACATCACCATCACCAACAGAGCTGAAATTAACTTTTTCATTTGAATCACTTCCTTTCGATTGATTTTAAAAGCTCAACGGCTCACAAGGCGAGTCCTTGCGGAGGAGCTCGAAAGGAAAAGGTCGTGTTCAGGACATGCTGCTGAAAAAAACAGGGCGGTGATTCTGGGCATTCCCCCTGGAATAAAGACAGTGGCTGGAACTTCGAACGAAAACCCGCAAAAGATTTTATTTCCGCCAACGTGTTTCCGTGACGGACATCGCTCATGGGCGATAGATCGTTAGAAAGAACGGCCGCGTTTTCGATCTGGCACTTACCGCAACATTCTTTACCCGAGCTGCTTTTCCCCTGCGAGGGGTCCGCCGAAGGATGACATTGTGGGGCTTTCGCCTGGAGGGACTTGGAAACCGACCCGCAATCCGCATCCACGCATTGGCAACTCAGGACGCTCGGGAAAGCGCTGAACACGCACACGGCCATGAGTACCGCTAAATATTTTTTCATTTTCTCATACTCTCCAAAAGTCCGGCGATCTCCTGAATCTTTCGTTCTTTTTCCGCTACGAATTTTCCAGTAAAAGCAGTCTTCACGCAAGCATTCAAGTGATCCTTGAGGATCTTGGATTCTACATTCCTGAGCGCACCGATCGCCGCCCCCACGGCATAAAGAATATCGACGCAGTAGCGGCGGTCATCTATCATCTTCTGGATACCGCGCACCTGCCCCTCGATCCTCCGAAGCGATACCAACTTGTCCTGATGGTCCATGCCCTTTTTCACCCTGTTAGAGACCGGCGTGATATTGCCGCGGGTCTTTACCTTTCGATTAAAAGCTGATTTTGCCATGGTCACTTCACCATCCCTTTGCGGGGATGCCCTCGAGCACCCCCTATCTCTAACGGGGTTCATACTCCAATCCTAGCATACCCCCATGGGGTATGTCAATGCCCGCGCAACGGGCAACGTCCAACGCGCAACGCGGAGCAGCCATCGCTTTGCGGCGTTCATTGACGCCCCTCCAAAGCTCCATTAGAATGCCGTTCATGTTTTCACCTAAACCGTTGTGCGTTGCGCTTTGCGCGTTGAGCTGAATTTATGAATCTTTTGGCTATTGAAACCTCCAGCCCTACCCTGAGCGTTGCCATCAAGAAACGCGGGTCCAAGCTCCGTCACGCCACGGTCCAGGGCTATATGAAACACGCTGAAAACCTTCTCCCCGTGATCGACCGGCTTCTGAAGAAGGAAAAGCTGAAGATCGGGGACATAGACGCTTTTCTGATCAGCCGCGGACCCGGATCTTTCACGGGCCTGCGCATCGGATTTGCCACGCTTAAAGGCTTCCTCGCGACTCGCCCTAAGCCTTGTTACGGCGCCTCTTCCCTCGATGTGATCGCAGCCGGGATCAAGGGACCGAGGCCTTCAAACATGACCCTAAAGGGTCATGAAAGTCTGACTGTGTGCGTGGATGCAAGACGTGGTAAACTTTATGCTCGTTCGTACCGTTATCATAAAAAACGATGGGCGGCGCGTGGCCCTGCCCGCGTCGTACCGATCCATGAAATAGCCTCGTCACTTTCCCGGGAAAGCCGGATCGTCGGTGACGGGCTTTTGAAGATTGATCCTCGGATTCTCGTGACGACTTCTAACGACTCAGGAGTCCCGCGAGCCGCCACGTTGATTGAATTGTTTGAGGCAAAGGACCCGCTTCTTAAAGAGCTGAAGCGGCCTAAAGATTTTTTGCCGGCCTATTTACGACTTTCCGAGCCGGAAGAAAAACTTAAGGATAAGAAACATGTCTACCCTTGCCTTTAATTTCATTTCCAGGATGGTCGGCAAGGGTTGTCATGATTTCAGTTTTGTTTTTTAATTAAGGAGAATCATGGCTAAGCTCACTCAAAAAACATCGCAGATCCAGCACAGCGCATGGATCGAGCTCCGTGCGGACCCGCTCCTCAACAACCTCGGAATCCTTCAGAAACGATCCGAACAGACCGATGTTCTGGCAGTCATCAAAGCCAATGCCTATGGCCACGGGCTCCGGGAGATTGCGGGCATTCTCGACGGGAAGGTGACTTTTTTTGGCGTCGCCACCTTGCGGGAAGCGCTCGAGCTCAAGGAACACCACCCTCAAACCCCTGTCTTCCTTTTCGGTCATTTGTTCTCGCATGAGCTCCCGGCGGCACTCTTGCGAGGAATCACCCTGAGCGTTTCCAGCCTTGAAAAAGCCCGTGAGATCTCGAGCCTCTCAGAAAGCCTGGGACGAAAAACTTCGGTCCATGTGAAGATCGACACGGGGATGGGACGCATGGGGATCCCGGTCCGAGATGCCGCTCTTTCTATAGAGGAAATGAGGTTGCTCAAAGGCATCATGCTCGACGGTATTTACATGCACTTTCCCACCGCGGAAAAGGATGACTCCTTCCGCGAAACACAGGTCCGGAAATTCGGGATACTGCTTCGGACGCTTGAAGAGAAAAATATCGTGTTTCGGTTCCGCCATGCCACCAATAGCGCTGCAACGCTGACCTTAAAAACCCCCTTTTTCAATATGATCCGCCCGGGCCTTTCCCTATATGGAATCTACCCGGACCCGGAGTTGAAAGACACGGCACACCTCGAACCGGTCTTGTCACTCAAAAGCAGCATCGTGCTCGTCAAGCGAATCCGGACCGGAGAATCGGTTGGGTATGGCCGCGAATTTGTTGCCAAACGGAACACAACGATCGCCATTCTGCCTTTTGGCTACAGCCATGGCTACCCCTATGCTTCATGGAAAAAAGCTTCCGTGCTTTTTAAGGGCAAGCGTTGCCCTCTTGCGGGAAAAGTCTCGATGGATTATATAGCTGTGGATCTCGGCGAGGCCGCGGCTAAAGAAGGCGATACGGTCACGCTTATAGGCGAGGACCAAAATGAGCGCATCACCGCCGAAGATATTGCCGGGTGGGCGGGGACTATTCCCTATGAGATCGTCACGCGCTTGAATTCTCATTTGCCAAGAATCGTTGTTCCATAAACAAGCGAGAGGAAAGCCTTCGCCGATAGGGCGTAGGACGATAAAAAAACGTGATCCCTTTTGAAATACGACGCATCCCGGAAGTGACATCGACCAATACGGTCGTCCTTGAAGAAGCTACCCAGGGCGCGACCGAAGGCCTGGTTGTCCTGACCGATTATCAAACCAGGGGGCGTGGCAAACCCGGGAATACATGGATTTCGCCGCGCGGCAAGAACCTGCTCTTTTCGGCTCTTTTACGACCCCCCTTACGGCCAGACCAGATCCCTCTCTTGACCCAGATCGCCTGTCGGGCAGTCGCAAAAATCCTATGGAGCCAATACGGCATTGAATCCAAATTTAAACGACCCAATGACGTGATGGTGGGCCCTAAAAAGATATGCGGCACCCTGGTAGAGGCCATTTCCACCCCCACCAAAGTCGAAGCTGTTGTGATCGGCATAGGCCTAAACGTGAACACTATCCTTGGGGAGCTCCCCGAAGAGGGCATTTCCATGAAAATGATCCTGGGCCTGACCTATTCTCTTGAGGAAATCCTTGAACACATCCTCGAGGAGCTTAGCGACCGGATTACAGAGCTCTACAAGACCGGAACCATAGCGTAAATGGCGTGATTTCCCATTTTTAAGCCATTTTTATTGCTTCGGTGGTATAACCTATTAATAATTAGGCTTTTTTAAAACTAGAATCCCAAACAACGCATGGATAAACTTATATGATTAAACGGATCCTCGCCATGGATATCGGGAATACAGCCGCTACGTTTGGCTTCTACGAGGCGGGGCGATTATTGGATTTTGGATCCATGGAGTACAACAAAATCCCAAAATATGCCTCTAAAATAGCTCGAAGTGGTAACAATGGCCATCTAGACATCATCATAAGCTCCGTCATCCCTAAAACAACTTCATGTCTGAAGTGTAAACTACAAAGCATTAGAGGCGTAACTCTATGGGTAGCTGGTCATAATCTGCCTATCAAAATACGACATAAGTATAGCAACTATAACGGCTTAGGCGTTGACAGAAAGGTGAATATTTACGGCGTTTGCCGGATGTATTGCCTCCCCATGCTTGTGATTGACTATGGGACCGCCATTACTTTCGACTACATTGACTCCAAAGGAGTCTTTCATGGAGGTATGATCATCCCTGGGCCTGAAACCGCCTATAGAGCGCTTGGCCAGAGGGCGGCCTTACTGCCCAAAGGCCTTTCCATGCCAAGGAAATCCAAATCCTTCCTCGGAAGAAACGCCCGTGAGTGCATGGAGTCCGGGATCCTGGAAGGCTATGGGGCCATGACCGACGAGCTGATCCAGAGGTTCCGCAAGCGATACGGAAAGAACCTTCGGGTCCTCGCTACGGGAGGCTTAGCCGAGGTCATTCGCCCCTACACCAAGCTCATCGATATCATCGACCCTAAGCACTCCATCAAGTCCCTCCTCGCCCTTTGGAGGGAAACCTCCAAGTAGGGAGTACGGCGAATGGCATACGGCGCAACGCCATACAGATTTTTCTCCGCACACCGTACGCCTTACTCCGTACCAATTTTACAAAAATCCGCTTGATTTTACCGGCCCACTGAATACAATAGCGCCTCGCCTGGCAGTCCAAATCGCTGAGTGCCAGGACCTCGATTGAATCTTCTATTAATCAGATTCGTCGTTTTGAATCCGAAGGTCGATGAGCCCTATGCGGGGATCAGTCCCTTCATTCCGAATGACGGCTAACAACGGAGGCAGCACAATATGGCAAAACAACTTTTGTTCAGTGAAGAAGCACGGCGCGCGATTCTGCATGGCGTGGATCAACTCGCGAACGCGGTTAAGGTCACGCTCGGTCCCAAAGGTCGCAACGTGGTCCTTGAAAAGAAATTCGGCTCCCCCACCATCACCAAGGACGGCGTTTCGGTGGCCAAAGAAATCGAACTCGAAGACCCTTATGAAAACATGGGCGCTCAGATGGTCAAGGAAGTCGCTTCCAAAACTTCTGACGTGGCCGGTGACGGCACCACGACCGCAACCATTCTCGCGCAAGCGATCTACCGCGAAGGCCTGAAGAACGTCACGGCCGGAGCGAACCCGATGGCCCTCAAGCGCGGCATTGATAAAGCCGTGGAAGCCATTGTGGCCGAACTCGATAAAGTCGCAAAGCCCATCGGCAAGGATAAGAAAGAGATCGCGCAGATCGCCTCGATCGCCGCGAATTCTGACACCACGATCGGCGAACATATCGCCGAAGCCATGGACAAAGTCGGCAAAGACGGCGTCATCACGGTCGAAGAAGCCAAAACCACAGCAACAACGCTTGATGTGGTCGAAGGCATGCAGTTTGACCAGGGCTATCTTTCCCCGTATTTCGTGACCGATACCGAACGCATGGAAGTCGTGCTCGAAGAGCCGTTCATCCTGATCAACGAAAAAAAGATCTCCTCCGTCAAGGACATGCTCCCGATCCTGGAAGCCGCGTCCAAAGCCGGAAAACCCCTCGTCATCATCGCCGAGGAAGTGGACGGCGAAGCGCTCGCGACCCTCGTGGTCAATAAGATCCGCGGCACGCTGGCTGTTTGCGCAGTCAAAGCCCCTGGCTATGGCGATCGTCGCAAAGCCATGCTGGAAGATATCGCGATCCTCACCGGCGGCAAGGCGATCACCGAAGACCTCGGGATCAAACTCGAGAACGTGACCCTCAAAGACCTCGGCCGCGCGAAACGCGTGACCGTGGATAAGGATAAGACCACGATCATCGAAGGCGCCGGCAAGAGCACCGATATCACCAGCCGCGTCGGTCAGATCAAGAAGCAGATCGAGGATACGGATTCAGATTATGATAAAGAAAAACTCCAGGAACGCCTCGCAAAGCTCGCGGGCGGTGTGGCGGTCATTCATGTCGGTGCCGCGACCGAAACGGAGATGAAAGAGAAGAAAGCCCGCGTGGAAGACGCTTTGCACGCGACCCGCGCGGCTGTGGAAGAAGGCATTGTCCCGGGCGGCGGTGTGGCGCTTTTACGTGCCGCGATCGCGCTCGACAGCCTCAAGCTCAAGGGCGATGAAAAGATCGGCGCAGAGATCATCCGGCGCGCGGTCGAAGAACCTCTCCGTCAGCTGGCTTTTAATGCCGGCGAAGAAGGCTCCGTCGTTGTTCAGCGCGTCATGTCCGAAAAAGGCAACATCGGATACAACGCCGAGACCGGTGAATTCGAGAACCTGGTCGAAGCCGGCGTGATCGACCCCAAGAAAGTCACCCGCAGCGCACTCCAGAACGCGGCCAGCGTTTCCGGCCTCCTTCTCACCACCGAAGCACTCATCACCGATCTTCCTGAAGAGGAAAAACCCGGTATGGGAATGCCTCCGGGCGGTATGGGCGGCGGCATGGGAGGAATGGGTGGCATGGGCGGTATGGGTGGAATGGGAGATTATTAAAAACAGCACAACGCGCAACGGGCAACGCACAACGAGTGGGTTTTAACGTCGCGCGTTGCGCGTTGAGCTTTGCGCCACATCAACCTGGCAAGTTAATAAATTTAAAAACCAATCCATTAAGGAGATAAGAATATGAAAGTCAGACCGTTAGCAGACAGAGTGCTCGTGGAAGTTCTTGAAGCGGAAGCGAAGACCAAGGGCGGCATCATCCTCCCGGA
>JBAXGK010000103.1:0-7300 GCA_037139435.1 Candidatus Omnitrophota bacterium
GAACCTTCGACCCAGTGATTAAGAGTCACTTGCTCTACCAACTGAGCTAAGGGCGCATAAAAGGGATAATGATGACGGGTCTTGGAAAAACGGGGGTTATTCTACTGAAGGAAGGAGCACATTACAAGAAGTTCGCGTTTTTTTTCACACAGGGGGTCGATAAAAATGGTTTTGGGGTGTTTGACAAAGCGGAGTTTATTCCCTAGAATACGGCGCCTCATCACTGGCACTGCGTGTATATTAATTTCGCGGGTTCGTAGTGCCGTGCCGTTTACACTTGAAATTTAATGTCAAACGGTACTGGAAGTTCTTACCTTCTTAACAAGCGAGTGTAGCATAGTGGTAATGCTCTGCCTTGCCAAGGCAGCTACGAGGGTTCGATTCCCTCCACTCGCTCCATACTTGTTCTTAATGAACAAGTATTACGCCGTGAGAACTTGATGACAGTTCTCTACGGCTATGAGCAAGAAGGAAATTTTTAAGCGGGGAACCCTCCACCGCATACAGGAGCATCAAGCTCCTGAGGCGGAGTCCTTGCGCATTGGGCGCAAGGGCACTCGCTCCATCTTTAATAGATAAGGCGGTTTTTGTGTTGCTTAAAAAGAAGAAAGAAGAAACATCCGAAGACCTTTCCCTCACCGAAACCTCGCAGCCTCAAGGCTCTTCGCTCAAGATTAAATTGCAGGATGGCAAGGCCTGCGAAAAAATTCTGACGATTGAAATAGATCAAGCCCGTGTTAGCGAAGAATTCGAGTCTTTTTATAATTCGATCGCGCCCCGCGCCAAAGTGCCTGGATTCCGTCCGGGGAAAGTACCGCGCGATGTGTTGGTCATGCATTATGAGAAAAACGCCAACGACTCCGTGTTGGAGGCTCTTCTGTCGGATTCCATGCCCAAAGCGCTTCGCGAAAAAGATCTGAACCCGCTCACGACGCCTGAGATCAAGGATATCCAGTTCTCCAAGGAAAAGCTCACCTACAAAGCGTATATTGAGATCCGTCCCAAGGTTAAGCTGTCCCGTGTGACCGGATTGAGCGCGAAGAAGGAAAAGCCTGGGGTGAAGGCCGAGGATATTGAGAAAGCGCTCAAGCAGACTCAGGAGATGCATGCTCAATATAAAGCGGTCGAAGGCCGTGCGGCCAAGCTTGGCGACTTCGTCATTACCGATTATGTCTGCACGGTTGACGGCAAAGAAATGGAAAAACGCAATGATGATTGGATCGAGCTCAAAGAAGAAGAATACCTGAAAGGGTTCTCCGCGCAGCTCGTAGGCGCTAATATTGGCGACGAAAAAGATGTCCAGATCACTTTCCCGCAGGATATGACGGATAAAAGAGCTGCCGGGAAAACCGCTTTTTTCAAGATGAAGGTCAAGGAGATCAAGGAAAAAACACTCCCAGAGCTTAACGATGATCTCGCCAAGCAGGCCGGGGAGTACAAGGATCTCGCCGATCTCAAGAAGAAGCTCACGGACGATCTTGAAAAACGGGACGCTGATGAAAAAGAGGCTGCTTTTGAACGGGAACTTCTGAGCGAGTTGGTCAAACAGAATAAGATCGATCTGCCGAGCGGGCTTTTACAGCGGCGCGCGGAATACCTGATGGACCAGGCGCGTCAGCGCTTTCTTCAGCAGGGCGGGACTGACGAGATCTTCGATAAAGAAAAAGAAAAGATGCTGAAAGAGTTCGAATCTGAAGCTCGTCGCCAGATCCACATCGCTTTTCTTCTGGACGAGATCGCGGACATTCAGGGGATCAAGGCGGAAGAGTCCGACCTTGGGGCGAAGTACGAGGCTCTGAGCGGGCAATATCGCCAGCCGAAGGAAACGATCGAGAAATATTATAAGGAACACAAAGAAGCGCGGGAAACGTTGCTGGACCAGGTCCGGAACGAGAAGGTCATTGAATTTTTAAAGAAGAACGCCAAAAGCAAGTAACAGACCGCAGACCACAGACGACAGACCGCAGACTGAGGTGATTTTTTTTAGTCTGAAGTCTTCAGTCTGAAGTCTTCAGTCTCACGGAGGGTTCTATGAGCTATTTGGTCCCGATGGTCATTGAGACAACCGGAAAAGGGGAGCGGGCGTATGACATTTACTCTCGTCTTCTCAAAGAGCGGATCGTTTTCATCGGAACGCCCATCGATGATGTGATCGCCAACCTCATTATTGCCCAGATCCTCTTCCTTAATATGGAAGAGCCAGGCAAGGACATCAACGTCTACGTCAATTCTCCCGGCGGTTCCGTGACTGCAGGCCTCGCGATCTATGACACTATGCGTTTCGTGAAGTGCGATGTCGCGACCTATTGTTTGGGGCAGGCAGCCAGCATGGGTTCTCTTCTTCTCGCAGCTGGCACCAAGGGGAAACGTTACGCCCTGCCGAATGCCCGCGTGATGATCCATCAGCCCTGGGGAGGTACGCAGGGGACGGCTTCCGACATTCACATTCAGGCCAAAGAAATTTTAAAACTCAAAGAACAGCTGAACCAGATCCTTGTTCATCACACCGGTCAAACGATTGAAAAGATCGAAAAAGACACGGATCGCGATTATTTTATGTCCGCTCAAGAAGCCAAAGATTACGGTATTGTCGATCAAGTCATCACAACCCGCATGGAGGTTCCAAAATCATGAGCAAGCCCACGATTCTTTTAACTCCCGGTCCTACTCCCGTTCCTGAAGTTACCCGCAAGTTGATGGCTGAACCTATTTTTCATCATCGCACGCCGCGTTATCGCAAGATCTTCGGGGATGTTTCCGAGCGCCTGAAAAAAGTTTTCCTGACGAAGAATCCCGTTTATACCTTTGCGGGCTCGGGGAGCTTGGCCATGGAAGCGGCCTTGGTTAATTTTCACTCTGCCGGGGACAAGGTCCTCGTTGTGGAGAACGGAAAATTCGCCGAGCGTTTCACATTGATCGCGAAGGCGTTTGGGCTTAATCCGATCAGTCTCAAAGTTCCTTACGGCGAAGCGCCGAATCCGAAGCTGATCGAGGAAGCCTTTCAAAAGGATCCGGATATCAAGGCCGTTTGCGTCCAGCTCTGCGAAACATCGACCGCGGTTCTAAGCGATATCAAAGCGATCGGTGAGATCGTCGCAAAAACGAACGCGCTCTTGATCGTGGACGCCATTTCGGGTCTTGGAGCCGATCGTCTCGAGACCGATGCCTGGCATGTGGACCTCGTGGTCAGCGGTTCTCAGAAGGCTCTGATGCTACCTCCGGGGCTTGCGTTCCTAAGCGTTAGCGAAAAGGCCAAGAGCCGCATGGCGACGTCCAAGTTGCCGAAGTTCTATTACGACCTGAAATATTACGAAAAATCTCTGAAGGATAGTGACACTCCTTGGACGCCGGCGTTGACGCTTGTGATCGGTCTCCAGAAGTCGCTTGATCTGATCGAACAAGAAGGGATCGAGAACGTTTTCAAACGCTGCTCCGCGAACGCCGCTTTTACGCGCGAATCACTCGAGAAGATGGGTTTAAAGCTTTTTTCCAAAGCCGCCTCTTCGACTGTGACGGCCGCATGGCTCCCTGAAGGAGTCGATGGCGAGAAGCTTTGCGAAGTCATGCGCGATGAAAAAGGAATCGCGATGGCGGGCGGGCAAGGCGATCAGATGAAGGGGAAGGTCGTTCGTATTTGCCACATGGGCGCGATCACAAAGCAAGATATTGAACTCGGACTTAAAGTGCTCGGCGAAACTCTTAAAGAGATGAAGTCCTCTTCCGGTTCTTCCTGTTGCTGTTGTAAATAACAGACGGACGCGAACCCTTTAGGCCATTCTTTCAAAAGAGGAGATTTAAAAATGAAAATACTTGTTTCGGATTCGTTGGGCCAAGGCGGGATGGACATCCTCCGCAAAGAAAAAAACCTCCAGGTTGATGAAAAGGTCGGTCTTAAACCCGAAGAGCTCAAGAAGATCATCGGGGAGTATGACGCGATCCTTATTCGCAGCGCCACGAAGCTGACTGCCGACATCATTGAAGCGGGCAAGAAACTCCGCGTGATCGGTCGCGCGGGCGTGGGTGTGGATAATGTGGATCTGAATGCTGCGACGAAGCGCGGTATCATTGTCATGAACACTCCCGAAGGGAACACCATCTCGACGGCGGAGCTCAGTTTCTCAATGATGATGGCTTTGGCACGTAACATCCCTCAAGCCGATGCCCATGTGAAAAAAGGCGAATGGAAGCGCAACAAGTTCCAGGGGACAGAGCTGAACGGCAAGACGCTCGGGATCGTGGGTTTTGGCCGTATCGGACGCGAGGTCGCCAAGCGCGCAAGTGTCTTCAATATGAAGGTTATGGTGTTTGACCCCTTCATCTCCAAGGAAAGTGTGAAGCAATATCCCGTGGAATTCGTCGATGTCCCGGCGCTTCTCAAGAACTCGGATTTTCTGACGTTTCACACGCCTCTTACGAAAGAGACCCAAAGCCTTCTCAATCGAGAAACCTTTAAGCTTTGCAAAAAGGGTATCCGGATCGTCAACTGCGCCCGCGGCGGCATTGTGGACGAGATGGCGCTTGTCGAAGCTATTCAAAACGGGCAAGTCGCCGGCGCGGCATTCGATGTGTTTGTGACCGAACCTCCCGAGGCCGATCATCCGCTTTTAAAACTCCCGCAATTTATCTGCACGCCGCATCTTGGCGCCGTGACTCAGGAAGCGCAGGAGAACGTCGCGGTGGAAGTGGCCAAGCAAGTGATCGATGCTTTAAATGATCGCGCGATCCGTAATGCTGTGAATCTCCCGAATCTTGATCCCGACACGCTCAAAGGTCTGAAGCCTTGGCTTGTGCTCGCGGAAAAGATAGGCATGCTTTACGCGCAGCTTTTCAGCGGCAGTTTCAAAAAGGTGGAGATTCGCTACGGCGGAGATCCGACCCGTTTCAATGTCGCACCGCTTACGATGGCGGTGGTGAAAGGACTTCTCAAGCCGATCTGTGGAGATTCCGTGAATTTTATTAACGCTCTGGCCGTGGCCAAAGAGCGCGGGATCTCGATCACGGAGAGTCGCAGCGATGAGAACGAAGGCTTTACGAGTTTCATTGATGTCGAAGTGGTCCAGGGCAAGGAAACTTACCGGATCATGGGGACGCTTTTCTCTAACGAGCCGCGCATTGTGCGCATCAATGAGTTCATGATCGATGTGGTCCCCGAAGGCTGGGTGCTTTTCGTGAAAAATGACGATCTTCCCGGCGTGGTCGGGACCATCGGGACTGTGCTTGGCAAGAATGGGGTCAATATCGCAGAGATGTCGCTCGGGCGAGTTGGCAAAGGCAAGAAGGCTTATGCCATGACCGCGATCAATACGGATAGTGAAATTCCTGCCAAAGTCGTGGCATTGATCAAGAAGAACAAGCTTGTGTTGGACGTTAAAGTCGTCAAATTATAGAAGAGAGGGATCCAATGAACCGTATTCTGATCGGAGCTCAGTGGGGTGATGAAGGCAAAGGAAAGGTCATCGATCTCCTCGCACGAAAAAGTGATGTGATCGTTCGCTACCAGGGCGGCAATAACGCGGGTCACACCATTAAATTCAACGATCAGAAGTTCGTCCTCCATCTGATTCCCTCCGGTATCCTTCATCCCGGTAAGATCTGCGTGATCGGGAACGGCGTGGTGATCGATCCCGAGGCTCTTTTTGACGAGGTCGCGCTTCTCGAAAAAGCCGGGATCATAGTGAAGGGCAGGCTTCTCGTCTCTGACCAGGCTCATTTGATCCTTCCGTATCACGGGCTGATGGACCAGCTGAAAGAGGAATCTTCCAAAAAGGGCAAGGCGATCGGCACGACAAAAAGAGGGATCGGGCCCTGTTATGCCGACAAGATGGCACGCGTCGGGATCCGCGTCGGGGATCTGAAGTCGCTCCCGTATTTCAAGGACCGGCTCACTTATGTCCTCAAGGAACGGAACGAATTTCTCGTCAAGATCCATCATGCCAAGCCGCTTTCCTTCAAAAAGATCTATGATCATTTTATGAAATATCGCGCGCGGCTCCTTGAATTTTCCCACGATACGCCGAAATTCCTCTATGACGCGACCAAAGCCAAGAAGGATATCCTTTTTGAAGGAGCCCAGGGCACGCTGCTAGACGTGGATCACGGGACCTATCCTTTCGTAACCTCGTCGAATGCCACCGTTGGCGGCGCGATCACGGGATCCGGCATCAGCCCTACTTTTATCGATCGCGTGATCGGTGTGACGAAGGCTTATACCACGCGCGTGGGAGAAGGACCTTTTCCGACGCAATTTGCTCCGAAGCTTATGAAATTGATCCAGACCAAGGGCGAAGAGTTCGGTGCTACCACCGGCCGTCCCCGCCGCTGCGGATGGTTTGATGCGGTGATCGGACGTCACGCGGTTCGTATCAATGGGCTCGATGAGCTGGCGATCATGAAGCTCGACATATTGTCCGGGCTTCCGGAAGTGAAGATCGCGACGGCTTACCGGATCAATGGGAAGCTTACGAAAGATTATCCGCACGCCATTTTCGAATTTTCAAAAGCCAAGCCGGTTTATGAAACATGGAAAGGCTGGGAAGAAGATATTACCCACTGTCAGCGTTGGAGCGAGTTGCCCGTCAATGCCCGTCGCTACCTCAAAAGGATGGAAGAATTGATGGAAACTCCGATCAAGATCGTTTCGGTCGGAAGCAAACGTAATCAGACGATATTCCTCTAGGACCTTTCATGCCCCATCCACCATTACCAGAAAATTTAAAGGTTGATGGGACTAGCCCTGGCAGCCTTTTTTTAGAAAACTATTGAGGCCAGGACATGCCTAACGCGATCCCTTCGCATGTTGCGATCATTATGGATGGCAACGGACGCTGGGCCAAGAAGCAGGGTCTCTTGCGCATCCAGGGACATGAAGTCGGGGTTCAGCGCGTTGAAGAGATCATCAAAGCCTCGCAAGACAAGGGAATCCGCTACTTAACCCTCTACGCGTTTTCCAAGGAAAATTGGCGTCGCCCCAAGGAAGAAGTGGAATTTCTGATGGGACTTCTGTCCTCTTATCTCGATAAGAAGATCGAAGCGATGATCAAGAATAACTGCGTTTTTAACGTGATCGGTGAGGTGGGAGATCTTGCCCCGACGTTACAAAAAAAGCTCACCCAGGCCATGGAATCGTCCAAGCATAATACGGGCCTCGTCGTGACATTCGCTTTGAGCTATTCCAGCCGGCGAGAGATCTTGCGGGCCTGTCAAAAACTCGCGGACGAGGCCGTGCGGGGGCTAATCCAACCTTCCGAGATTACGGAAGAGATTGTCGCCCGGAATCTTTATACCGCGGACATGCCGGACC